>JAJYLU010000232.1 GCA_021787505.1 Nitrospirota bacterium
GGGCATCATGCTCTATCTGCCCGAAAACACGCCGGAAGCGGGAAGCGGGGAAAAAGCGCTTAAGAAGATGGGGCTAGGTTGATCCCGGAAGGACCGGCGCAGAAGGCATTGTTGTCGGGCCTTCCTTCAGTGGATGAAGTCCTGAAGAGCCCTGACGGTAGGCAATGGATTTCGCAGTTTCAGAGGAAGATAGTCCTCCTGGCGGTCAGAGACGTTATCGCAGAAAGAAGGGCTGCCTTGCTGAGCGGAAAAACCGCGGAACTCGCGCTTGAAAATCTTGCCGGAGATATAAGAAAAAGGATCTCGAAGCTTTCCTCATTCAGTCTTCAGCCCCTCATTAATGCTACCGGCATTGTCATCCACACGAACCTCGGCAGGGCGGTCCTTTCCGACAAAGTCCTCAAGAATGTCGTGGAAGCAAGCGGGTCATATTCCAATCTCGAATATGACGTCGCAAGCGGAAAAAGAGGTCAGAGACATACGCATACGAAGCGCCTCCTCAGGGAGATCACGGGAGCTGAAGATGCGCTCATCGTGAACAACAATGCAGCAGCGGTCTTTTTATGTCTCAATACTGTCGCAAGGGGAGGGGAGGTCATCGTTTCGAGGGGCGAGCTCGTGGAGATCGGCGGGTCGTTCAGGGTACCCGATGTGATGGCGGCGAGCGGGGCGGTGCTGCGGGAGGTCGGAACGACGAACAAGACCCACCTGAGGGATTATGAAGATTCGATCAATGAAAATACCACGCTGATTTTGAAGGTACATCAGTCGAATTACAGAATCACCGGCTTTACAGAGAGTGTGGAGATCGACGACCTCGTCTCCCTCGGCAGGAAACATGAGATTCCGGTGATGTTCGATCTCGGGAGCGGCTGTCTTATAGACCTGAGACCCTATGGCATTCACGACGAACCCGCTGTCTCCCAGATCGTGGAAAAGGGAGCGGACATTATATCCTTCAGCGGAGACAAGCTTCTCGGGGGACCGCAGGGCGGAATAATCCTCGGAAAGAAGCGATATATAGAAAAAATCCAAAAAAACCCTCTGGCGCGGGCGGTCAGGATAGACAAACTTGCGATAGCGGCTTTCGAGGCGACGCTCATGGAATATATGGACACCGAAAACGCTAAAAGGGAAATACCTGTTCTCGCGATGCTCCTGCAGGCCCCCGGAGAAATGGAGGCGCGCGCGAAAAAGATCGCCTCAGCGTTGCGCAGGAAAGTCGGCGAGAAAGATATCCGGGTTATCAGGGATTCCTCGAAAGCGGGGGGAGGTTCGCTTCCGGAGGTCGAATTTCCGACTTATGCGGTCGCGATAAAGCCTTCCGGCATCTCGGTCAATGAGCTCGAGTCCAGGCTGCGAAACGGCTCCCCTCCGGTGATCGCGAGGATACGGGAAGATTCTCTGCTCCTGGACGTGAGGACTATCCGGGAACGGGAGATCGACGGTATCGTGAGAGCGGTCGTTGCTTCTCTTGCGGCCGGGTGAGGAGATTATTGGCCGTTTAGCTTTTTCATTATGAGCGCCGAAAGCATAAATTTCGGAAACTCCTCGGATTTTACCAATTTGTAGAAATCGCAGATCTCGCAGTTCTTGTATTTTTGCGCAAATGTACCCTGCACCTCCCCTTTGCACAATGTCCCGGCCAATACCCAGCAGCTCCTTCCGGCTTTTTTCCCACTGTGAATACCGTCGAGTCTCTCCTCCACGGTAGCCGGGCAAACTCCGAGATCGGCCGTATGTGCGCCTCCGGGCTCTCTCCCGCATTTCTTAAACTCCCAGCAATTTAGTTTGTTCTTATTCTCTGCCATCGCCACCTCCTGTAAAATATAAGCGCTCCGATAATTATACAACAGAGGGCATCAGATCTGTATGGAAACTGCTAGCGGGATGCGGCAGGTAGCCGACGAGGCAAATAAAGGCCGACACGGTCGCAAAAAAATATTATAATGGATGAAGAAAATTTTCCGGGACGAAAAAGATGAGACATATAATACTTGGCACTGCAGGGCACATTGACCACGGAAAGAGTTCGCTCGTAAAGGCGCTCACCGGCATCGACCCCGACAGGCTCAAGGAAGAAAAGGAGCGGGGTATCACAATTGACATCGGATTTGCCGACCTGGTTTATCAGGAGAGCGGCCTGACAGTCGGCATCGTGGATGTGCCCGGCCATGAAAGGCTTATCAGAAATATGCTTGCCGGCGCAGGAGGCATCGACATGGTACTGCTCGTTATCGCCGCGGACGAAGGGATCATGCCGCAGAGCCGTGAGCATCTTGCGATCTGCGACCTGCTGAAGATACAGTCGGGGCTCATCGCGGTGACAAAATCGGATCTCGTTGAGAAAGACTGGATCGATCTGGTGAAAGACGAGATACGCGGGTTTGTGAAAGGGACCTTTCTCGAGGGCGCGCCGATCATTCCTGTCTCCTCCAGGACCGGAGAAAATCTCGATATCCTCAGGAAAAAGATAGAAGAACTTGCCCTGAAGGCTGCCCCGAAGAATTCGGAGGGACTGTTCAGACTCCCGATAGACCGGGTCTTTACCTTGAAGGGCTTCGGTACAGTCATTACGGGCACCGCGATTTCGGGCACTGTTTCTCTCGATGAGCCTATGGAGATCCTGCCTGCAGGCATAAAGACGAAGGTGAGAGGACTGCACAGCCACGGCAGGTCCATTGAAAAGGCCCATGCGGGGCAGAGGGTGGCCATAAACCTCCAGGGCATCGATAAGGAGAGTCTTAAAAGAGGAGATGTTGCCGTAACGCCTTCGAGCTTCTCTGCAACAAAAACCATAGATGCGTTTCTCGAGCTTCTTCCCGGCGCTCCGATATTCAAGAGTAAGAGCCTGGTCCATTTCTATGTCGGCACGGCCGAGACGGTGGCGAGAGTAATGCTGTACGGGGAAGAAGAACTGAAACCCGCGCGGAGCTGTAATTGCCAGCTCAGACTTCAGGAGCAGGTCGTCGCTATGGCGGGAGACAGATACATCGTGCGAAGGTTTTCGCCTCTGGAGACCCTTGGGGGAGGTGTAATACTCGACCCGTCGCCCTCAAGGAGAAGGCGGAAGGAAGGTACAGAAGACCTCACGGTACTCAATACCGGAAGTCTCGACCAAAAAATTTCACTGAAGGTCGAAAGGGCGGGTCCCCGGGGCATTTCGGTCGGCGCGATAAAGGGGTGGATCAAGGAAGAGCCGAAGGCGATAGAAGAAGCCCTGAAAAAACTCGGCCAGGCCGGAGAGGTGCTGCATTTTGAAGACCAGTTATTGCACAAAAGGACGTATTCAACTCTCCAGGACGGGATCGCCGGCATTCTCAGGGCTTTTCACAAGAAGAACCCCCTTAAGGCCGGCATGTCAAAAGAGGAGCTAAGGAACCAGCTTAAGATAGACGCACGCATTTTCAATTTCATTCTGGCCGGCCTGAAGAACATCGTCGTCGAAAAAGACCTGGTAAGGCTCGAGGAATTCAAGATTGCGCTGTCGAGCAGCGAAGAAGGATACAGCACAAAGATACTCGGATTGCTTGAAAAAGGCGGGTTTCAACCTCCGACCAGGGAGGAGCTTTCGGCGGCACTCAGTGTGGATGAGAAGCGTCTTGGAGATATCTTGGGGCTTCTTTCGAAAGAAAATAAGGTCGTGCGGATCAATGAATCGTTCTATCTTGCGGCCGGCTCTTATGAGAATATGATATCACGGGTTCGAACATTCTTTGAAAAAAAATCGGATATGACCGTCGCCGAGTTCAGGGATATCCTCAACACCTCCCGAAAGTATGCGCTTCCGTTCCTCGAATACCTTGATTCCCACAAGATCACGATAAGGACCGGCGATGTCCGGAAAAGCCTTCCCAAGAAGTAATTCATTGGCTCAGGAGAGAAGAAAAGAAACACGGTTCATCCTTCCGGACATCTATCGCGGGTATGTCACGATGAAGATAAAGGCGGGAAACGATCTCTTCTCGGCAGACCTCCTGGATTTCAGCCGGCATGGCGTAAGATTCAGGAGTCCCGTTTCCTTCCCGGCCGGCTCCCTTGTGGAGTGTGTACTTTCAATCCCGCGCTCCCTTTCCAAGGAGATCGCCGTTACCCTGAGGATTGTGCACTGCGCCGACTCAAGGGCCGGCTTTACGGCCGGGGCGGAGATCGACACGGTTTCTGACGAGATGTGGTTCAAAGTATTCGTGAAGGTGCACGATTTTATTGTCGAAAGGGCGGGCAGAGTTTATTAGCATTTCTGCGCATTGTTCCACGTGGAACATACGTTGTGACCCTTGAATTTTGTTCCACGTGGAACAATCGGCCTTCCCATCAAGTTTTTT
>JAJYLU010000233.1 GCA_021787505.1 Nitrospirota bacterium
GAAGGTCAGGGCGTTTCTAGGCAAGGATCCCACCGGGATTTGGGAGAGGGCGCTTTTCGGGGAAAACAGAGAAATTATGGGCGGCTGGTTTGTCTGGGCCTTTCGGCAGGCGGTTGCGACAGCCGGCTATTATTCCTCAGGCACTGCCGCAGCTTCTTATTACCGGCGACTTGCGGCAGAAGTGAATACTGCTTGCGTCGAAGGAAGACTCTCTTGCCTCGGGGAGCGGTCGTCCCTCATGCCGCCCTGGCGCAACGAGTATGCTCCTCTATTGCTGAAAACATTTGCCTGGGGCGGCCTTTCCGCTATCCGGTTCGAAGGGGCCAATGTGCACTCCGATCCGAGCATCGGAGATGAGAAATCATTTAAATTGTTCCGGGACCTCACCCTGGAGAATCTTTCCCCCTCTGAGTTTCGGGTGCAGGGATGGGTCTTTAGCCCCGGCAGAAGCTTGGACATCGCTGTTGTAAAGAACAACGGCGTGCCGGTCAGGGAGTCTGTACCCCTGCTGCCCAGTCCCGATGTGTACGCGTATTTTCTCAAAAAGGGGGCGGATGTGTCGAATGCGAGGAATTGTCGTTTCGATATACGTTTGGCACCTTACAGCGGGGCATGCTGCCTCTCCCTTTCATCCGGCGGAAAGCTGATAAGGAATTTACCTCTTGACGGAAGTGTAACATACTTGAATACAGACGATTTGCACTTTCATCTTGAAGTGCCGGGAACGAAAAAGGACAGTATGAAACTCCGTGTCTTGAGCGGGATAGGCCGGCTATATCAGTCTTCCATGCCTATCTTGGTTATCCTTTCATTGATCGGATATGCGGTGGTCGGCATATTGGCGCGCAGAAGAAGGAGAGGGGGGGAGGTCCCGACAATAGCTACTGCGCTTGCGCTTGCAATCATCGCACGGTTATGCATGCTGGCTGTGATACATGTGACTTCATTCCCCGCGATTATACCTCAGTATCTTGCGCCTTTGTACCCTCTTCTCATACTGTTTGCAGCGTTGGTCTTGACGGACTCCTGTCTGACGCCTGGAGAGACGGTCCTCCGCGCTAAGAAGGTGAAAGAAACCCCATGAAATGCGGCGCTCTTGTTTTTTTTACCGGCGGGTCATATAATGCAGACTCAGACTTGGGGGTCCCCGGGAGGTAAGATGAAGGAGCTGACAATATTAATGCCCTGCTTAGATGAGGCGGAGACGATAGGCGCGTGCATAAAAAGGGCAAGACAGCTGCTTGAGGAAAACGGGGTGGACGGCGAGATTCTCATCTCAGACAACGGCTCGACCGACGGCAGCCGGGAAATCGCCCTTGCCCTCGGCGCAAGAGTCGTGCAGTGCCCTGCGAGAGGATATGGCGCCGCGCTTATGTTCGGTATCGAGAATGCCGGGGGAGAGTTTATACTCATGGGTGACAGCGATGACAGTTACCATTTCGATGAAGCCATGCCAATGGTTGAGCGACTCCGCGCCGGATACGATGTCTGCATGGGGACAAGACTGAAGGGGAGGATTATGCCCGGTGCGATGCCGCGGCTCAACAGATATCTGGGCAATCCTGTTTTGACCGCCCTCGGAAGAATTTTTTTTGACATCACGGCTAGTGACTTCCACTGTGGTATGCGCGCGTTCAGAAGAGATAAAATCATCGGGCTGAATCTCGTAACGAGTGGAATGGAGTGGGCGTCGGAGATGATCATAAAGGCGAGGCTGGGCGGATTGAAGATGACGGAAGTCCCCACGACTCTTTATAAGGACGGCAGGAAACGTCTGCCCCATCTGAGGCGCTGGCGCGACGGGTGGAGGCATCTCCGATTTATGCTGTTACATTCTCCCAAATGGCTATTTTTCATTCCCGGTTTCATCTTGACGTCCGTGGGCTTGGCAGGAGAAGTGATCTTAACGCGAGGACCTCTTCAGATCGGGCCTGCGACCTTGGATGTCCACTCACTTCTGGTAATGGCGTTTCTGTTGATAGCGGGCGTGCAGGTCCTCTTTACCGGGACGTTTGCAAAAATATACGCTCACCTTTCAGGGATTTTGCCCTATGACGAGAAATTTGACAGGACGATAAAACGACTAACCCTTGAAAAATTGCTGGCAATATCGCTGGCCTTCGGTTGCGTGGGAATCTCGGGGTTATTCTATATGCTCTGGGAGTGGTATGGTACAGGTTTTTCCCCTCTGAATTACGAGGTCGCCATGCGGTTGCTTGTCCCTTCGCTCACGATGATTGCCTTGTCCGTCCAGGGGATATTCAACGGGTTTATGCTGTCCGTATTATTCCTGAAAACGAAGGCATCATGACCGCATGCGGAGGGTAGATTACATACTGAGAAACTGGAGGTACAAGGTTGTCGAACCTCATGTCCCAAGGGGATGTGCCCTGGTGGACATCGGGGGTTTCGATGGGTCCCTGCTTATGCGTCTGCACAAAAAGATAGAAAGAGGGGTCTGCATCGACCCGTTGATCGAAGAGAAGAGAGACGGCAAGATCGAATTCATAAAATATCGGATCACCGATAAACTCCCGCTGCCGGATTCCTCTTTCGACGTTGCCACAATGCTTGCCGTGTACGAGCACCTGGGAGATTCAAAGGGGCAGATAACGTCGGAGATCTTCCGCGTTCTGAGAGACGGCGGTCTCGCCTTGCTGACGGTGCCGGACAGCGCAGTGGATCATATACTGAAGGTGCTGATTAAGCTGAGATTGATTGATGGCATGTCTTTTGAGGAGCATGAGCATTTTTACAGTGCGGAGACAGTTACGATTTTCGAGCAACGTGGCTTTACGCTGAGAAAGCGAGTGAAATTTCAGATGGGTCTGAACAACCTGTTCGTGTTTGAAAAAGGACAGGCGCCCCGGGCAAAGCCTGACGATCAGCAGGCGAGAAAGGACGCGTAAAACAGTTATATGATCCTTAGTGTTCCCGAGTGCAAAGAGGCGCTTATCCTTGCCCCCCATCCCGACGACGAGGCACTGGGGTGTGGCGGGACGATCGCGCTTTTGAAGGAAAAAGGCGTCTCGTCGACGGTCGCGTTCCTCACCGACGGTGAAAGTCTGAACGGGGCGCCTTCCCTGGAGATTGCGGAGGTGCGACGGGAGGAGGGACGGAAATGCTCCGGGATGCTCGGATGCAGGGAGCCGGTCTTCATCGGTCTTCCCGACGGAGAGGTGGGAAGCCACATCGACGAAGGCGTCATCAGGCTGTCTGCCGTAATCGAGCTGAAGAAACCGGATCTGGTTTTTTCGCCATCTCCCCTTGATTATCATCAGGACCATCTGGCAACGGCGAAGATCGCCATGAGGCTGATGAAAGAATCGGGGACGTTCCGTTTGGCCTTTTATGAGGTCTACTCGACGGTGAGGTTTACCCACCTTGTCGATATCTCGGAGGTTGTCGAAAACAAGAAAGAGGCAATTTTGAATTACCGGACAAGCCTCTACGGAAGGCCCGAACAGTATGTGCGCGCATCTCTCGGTCTTAATGCCCACAGGTCACTTTTTGTTCAGGATGAAGGCTGTTATGAAGCGTTCCATGTCCTTGAGAAAGACGCGGATTTAGAGACGGTCCGTAATTTATTATGTTACGAAGATTCCGATCTGCGGTGAACAATTTCATGCCAGTGCGCTTTGCACTGCGGCGCACGCGAATTAAGGGCAGGGCTGTCACCGTCAGTATAGAAGTGACAGCCCTTTGAACTTTATAAAGAAATTAAAGAGGCGCCCCAACCAAAAGTCCCCCGAGGAGATCGATGTAACTGATCGCAGTCTCCACGCTCGCCAGGTACATCTCACCCCCGGGCAACAAACCTGTTGCATAGATATCCAGCCTGATATTCTGACCGGACGCAACGGTAACAGCGGCTGCCTTCTTTATGTCGACGAATATGAAGACCTCGTAGCCTAACCCCGAGTAAGCGCCGGCAACATACGATTTTGCAGTGTCACCATCGACCCCGGCAAGCTGGTTCGGCGTCAATATTATGACACCACTAGAAGGCAACACAGAAGTCAGCGCGGTCACGACCAAATCCGAGTACTTCTCCGCGTCTGCAAGCGTAAAACCGCTGGCGCCAGAAGCGAATTTGGCAACTACCACATAGTCGATTTTACTGGGCGTGCCGTTGGAGCCGGTGAGGTCCAAGGTCCCTACCGCCAAGGCCGGATACCCCGAGCTGTAAGCTGCTGTTGTCCCAAATGCGATAACACATAGAATCAGACTCAACGTTACTAATGTTTTTTTCAACATAATCTTCTCCCTCCTTCTTTTCAGACCTTTTTCTTGCGACACTCAATTACCCCTGTGCGCAACAA
>JAJYLU010000234.1 GCA_021787505.1 Nitrospirota bacterium
AATCGTCAAGAAATATTATGGAATCGGGGTTGCGGTCGACACCCCGGACGGCCTCATGGTGCCGGTCGTCAAGGACCCGGCTAAGAAGACGATCCTCGAACTTGCCCTGGAGATACAGGACCTGAGCATCAAGGCGAGGGACAGGAAGATAAAATTAGAGGAGATGAAGGGCGGCACCTTCACGATCACAAACTACGGCCACTTCGGCGGTTATTTCGCGACGCCTATCATCAATTATCCCGAAGCCGCCATACTGGGGACCGGGATGATATCCGAGAGGCCCTGGGTAAAGAACGGCCAGATCGTGATACGGAAGATCCTCCCGATATCTCTTACGTTCGACCACAGGCTGACCGACGGGGTCGATGCCTCGCGGTTTCTTGCGAAGGTGACGGGCTATCTCGAAGATCCGGCTTTGATATTCATCGAGAGCGCATGAACCCGCTTGACCCTCTTTTCGAACCCCGTTCCATAGCCCTTGTCGGCGCCGCCCATACCGAGAAAAAACTCGGAGGGGTGGTGCTGAAGAATCTCCTCAGTTTTGGGGGGGAGGTGTATCCTGTAAATCCGAAGTATGACGAGCTGATGGGGATCAGGGCGTACCGGAAGGTCCGGGACATCCCGGCGCCTGTAGATCTTGCTCTGATACTCAGGCCGGCCCATGAGGTGCCGGACATACTTAGAGATTTCGGGGGCCGGGCGAAGTGCTTGATCGTGATGAGTTCAGGCTTTGCCGAGGTAGGGGAGACAGCGCTCCAGGAGGAAGTGAAGCGCGCAGGGAAGGAGTTCGGGTTCAGGATAGTAGGCCCGAACTGCATGGGGCTCTACAACCCTTACCGGAAACTGGACACCTTTTTCCTCCCTCCCGAGAGGCTCCACAGGCCTAAGAAAGGGAATGTCGCCGTTATCTCACAGAGCGGCGCGATATTAAGCTGCCTGCTGGGGGCGGTGAAAGATTCCCGGTCCGGCGTGTCGAAGGCGATAGGGTACGGTAACGCCGTAGACGTTACGGAATCAGACCTGTATGAGTACTTCTCCGGTGATGACAGTACGGAAGTGGTGGTCTCCTATCTCGAATCCGTGATCGACGGCAGAAGGTTTATTCGGAGCGCGAAGGGGCTTTCTGAAAAGAAGCCTTTGCTTGTCCTGAAGTCGGGCAAGGGAACGAGCGGGCAGGCGGCCGCCTTTTCCCACACCGGGAGGCTCGCCGGAAGGTACGAGGTATTTCATTCTATAGTAAAACAGTGGGGCATACGCGAGGTCGCAGACTTCGACGAACTCCTGGACGCCACCAAGGCCCTTTCCTATCAGAGACGTTCGCGGGGCGACCGGATCTGCATCATTACGAACGGCGGAGGGTCCGGAGTGCTCGCGGCGGACGAATGCATGCGACAAGGGCTTGAGGTGCCCGCGATATCCGGAGAAAAAAAAGAACGGCTGGGACACCTGTTCCCGGACTTCTTCGTGGTCAACAACCCCGTAGACCTTACCGCCCAGGTGAAGGACGAGGATTATGTGACCACGCTCGGCGAACTCAGGGACGAGTATGACGGGTTTTTGATCATTGCCCTGCCGAATGTCTTCGGCATTACCGAAAAACTGGGCTCGCTCCTTGCCGCGGCGAAATCCGGACTGGGCAAACCGATGGTCGCCCATATCGCCGAAAGCGGTATTACAAAAAGGATCACCTCACTGCTCGAAAGGGCCGGGGTCCCTGTTTACCCTTCGCCCGAAAGGGCGGTGAGGGGACTGAGGGCCCTGTTGTCAAAATAGAGGCGTCCAGGCGTGAGTACGATATTCATGTCGGGGTACACCGATAATATCATCGCCACAAAGGCGTCCTTGAACCGGGCAGGGTCCTCCTTAAGAAGCCCTTTACGCAGGGGCTGCTCGCGCGGAGCATTCGCGAGGTGATCGACCGGAAGGCGTAAAGAGGTCTTTTGTCGCAGCAGTATCCCGTGCGTCTGGGCGGTCACTTGAAAGTCTTCAAGATGTAGCCGGCAATATCGAGGGCGTCCTCATCGGAAATCTTGTCCTTATCGAACATCTTCATGCCGGCCCATTCCTGGGGATGGGTCGGGACCGGCCCGGGATTCCTCATCTTAGTCACTATGTCAGCCGCAGTTTTGATGCCGTTTGCCTCGCGGTCCTTTTTATGGAGGGTCTTCTTCGGGTTGAGGATATTGCCTCCATCCGGATGGCAGGGGGAGCAATTCTTCTTAAAAAGAGATTCTCCCAAATCTTGTCCGGAAGCCGCAGAGGATGAAAAAATAATGGACAAGACAAGAAAACTTGTCCATAACGGCAAGGACTTTATTCTGGAATAACTCATCTTCTTTCCTTTCTTTTGTTTGGTGTCGCGTTCAAATTCCGATTCGGCGGCGGCTGATGTTGTAATCAACCTATCACATTGTCTTTGCATATGCAAATTCTTTTTTTTCGATGGCGCGACGAAAAATACCTGATATACTGGAATCAAAGATGAGGTACGGGAGGCATGCATGACCAGAAAGATATTTCAGACAGAAGACGATACAGCGCTTCTCATCCTGAGGCTCCTGCTCGGGATAGTCTTCTTTCCCCACGGGATGCAGAAGGTCTTCGGCTGGTTCGGAGGCCCGGGTTTCGGCGGCGCTATGGAAAGCTTCACGGTCAAGATGGGTGTCCCGGCGTTCTTTGCCTTTCTTGCGATCCTGGCCGAATCCGCCGGCTCCCTCGGCCTGATTACCGGTTTCCTTACAAGGATCGCGGCATTCGGCATCACCTGCAATATGGTCGTCGCGGTTGCGATGATCCACTGGAAAAACGGCTTCTTCATGAACTGGTTCGGCAAACAAAAGGGCGAGGGCTATGAGTATCACATCCTCGTCGTTGCAATCACGTTGGCCCTGATGATCAAAGGAGGAGGCCGCTGGTCGGTCGACAGGTACATCACGAAGAAGATCGGATAGATAAGAAAACTAGTGTCTTTAGGATGTACTGCGCGGAGAGCAGTTCTATTTGCCGTGCGCCTTTATCTTCCTGCTCTCTATCTCCGTGATCTTATTTCCAAATATTTCGTGGATGAGTTTCGCATCGAACTCCCTGAACCCGGCAAGCATGGCATCCTGTTCACCCTGGGACAGATATTGAAGAGAGGGGAAGAAGAAATGCTTGTCCTCTTTTTCAATATGTTTCGGGTAAAAAGCGGTAATGGTTTCAATGCACTCGCTAATGGTGAGCAGCGGTAGTCCTGCCGGGGCCTGACTTTCCTTTGCAGCCGCGAGTCGTTCCACGGTATTTCGCGCAAAGGCGTGCTCTTCGATCAGTTCATCTAAGATAGTCCGATGCTCTGCGGAAAGAGGTTTTTTCTTCAGTTCCATGAACAGGATATCCTCTTCTTTGCCGTGATGGCATCTGTCTGCATACGTTTTAAAAAAATCTATGGCAAAGTCGAGGAGACGAAGGTCGACTTTGCCGGTCCGGGCAATATTGCCCAATTCGTCCCTTAGAAGTGCAATCACGCGTTCGATCACCCGATGCTCCCGCATGAGAGGGCCTATAGGTTTCACGGGCATGTCCCCAAATTCTGCGCTCTTACCATCTGCTTCCTTTTTGCATAATCTATCACATCAACCCCTGCATTGTCCAAAAAAGGACGGGTATCAACTTAGAGACTTTTTCGGTTTTGATCGGACTTCTTGCAATACGGTGATTGGTGCGCAATAATGTACCATATCGCTGCAAAAGGACGAGCCAGACAAAGGCTATGAAACTATCAGTATGGGCGAAACCTCTTTTACGCTGAATCCCCTTCCCCCCTTCAGTCTCGAACTCACTGTCTGGGCGCTCAGACGCAGGCCAAATAATCAGGTAGACCGCTGGGACGGCAGAAATTACTCGAGGATATTCGTCCTCGAAGGCAAGGCGGTAAAGGTGTCGGTATCTCAGGACGGCGGCATTGAACGACCTAAACTGAATGTCACGACAGCCGGCAAGAGCATCGAATATAAGGCCTTGCAGTCAAGCGTATCTTCGTTACTCGAAAAGATGTTCTCACTCAGAAGAGACCTCAGGGATTTCTACTCGTTGTCAGGCAAAGATAAAAGGCTGGGGGCCCTCGCTGACCGGTTTGCGGGTGTGAAGCCGCCCAGGTTCCCCACTGTTTTTGAGGCGCTTGTCAATGCCTTCTCATGTCAGCAGGTCTCTCTTGATCTTGGCATCATCCTGCTCAATCGGCTCGCTGGGGCTTACGGTGTTGCGTCCGCAGAGGATAAGACCGTATTCCGCGCGTTTCCAAGGCCGCAAGACCTTGCGGGGCT
>JAJYLU010000235.1 GCA_021787505.1 Nitrospirota bacterium
AGGCTCGGACTTCTTTATCTCGATGAAAAACAGTATGATCGCGCCCTTGAGGAGTTCAGGCTTGTCATTGAGGCAAAGCCTTCCGATCCCACGCCAAGGTTTTATCTCGGCCTGACGTTGGAGGAGATGGAGAAATACAATGAGGCCCTGGAGGAGTTTAAGAAGATCGTCTCTATCGACCCTAAGAACGTCAATGCCTTTCTTCATATCGGCCTCATCTACGGAAAACTTAAGCAGTATGATGAAGCCGTGAAGGTGTACCGGGAGGTGCTGTCGTTTGACAAGGAGAAGCCGGAGATCTACCTTTATCTCGGCCTCACCTACACTGAGGCAAAGGACTATAAAAAGGCGGAAGACGCGTTCAAGGAGGGGCTTTCGTTGTTCAACGACAATGAAGACCTTTTGTTCAATCTTGCCGTCCTGAGTGAAAAGACAAAGAAGTACGATGAAATGGAAAAGTATCTCAAGAAGATTATCGAGAAGAACCCCAAACATACGGATGCCCTTAACTATCTGGGCTACAGCTATGCGGACAGGGGAGTTCATCTGGAAGAGGCCCTGTCCCTGATCAATAGGGCCCTTCAGCTTAAGCCTGACAACGGTTATATAATCGACAGCCTCGGCTGGGTTTATTTCAGGCTCGGGAAAAATGCCGAGGCCCTGCGGTATTTGCAGAAGGCAGCCGAAACGGTGAAGGACGATCCTGTTGTTTACGAGCATCTCGGAGATGTCTATTATGCCGAGGGCTCAAAAGAGTCCGCCCTTAAGGCATGGGAGAAGGCCCTTCAGTTCGGCGACAAGGAAGAAGACGTGAAGGGGCGGGTCGAAGAAAAGATCAAGAAGCTGCAGTCTGAGATATCCAAATAGCATCGGGCTATGCTTACCCTCAAGGCTCCTGCCAAGATAAACTGGTTCCTGAATGTGCTGGACAAGAGAAGCGACGGCTACCATGACATTGTGAGTCTTATGCAATGGGTTGACCTGTACGACTCTCTGGTCATAGAGCATTCCGATAAGGTCGAGGTGATTGCCGGAAGCGATATACGAACTGAAGACAATCTCGTGTACAAGGCGGCAATGCTGGTTAAAGAGAAGGCGGCAGTTAATTCCGGCGTCCGGATAGTCCTTAAGAAGGAGATTCCCATGGCTGCCGGAATGGGCGGCGGAAGCAGCGACGCGGCATTCACCGTCATGGGACTAAACAGGCACTGGGGCCTGAATATGGACCTGCATGAACTCGCCGGACTCGGGGCGATGCTTGGCTCCGACGTTCCCTTCTTCTTTCATGGCCCGGCGTCTATAATCGAGGGAAGGGGCGAGGTCGTTTCACCCGTCAGGATAGGGAGGTCCCATGCGGTTCTGCTCGTGAAACCGCCGGTGGAAGTGTCCACAGCGTGGGGATATTCGGAAATAGACAAACAGTCATCAGCGTTTTCAAGTGCAGAGGTGTTGACAAAGAAAGACGATAATATTAAACTGTTTTGTCGTGCTCTTGAAGATGGGGACTTCGCTTTGTTGTCCCAAATCCGGGGAAACGACTTTGAGCCCCTTATAGTCAGCAAGTATCCCTTAATAGGCGACATCAAACATGGCCTTTTGAAAAGGGGGGCTCTTTTCGCTGCCATGAGCGGGAGCGGACCAACGGTTTTTGGCGTGTTTGCTTCCGAGCAAAGAGCATCAGAGGCGATGCGGCATATGTTGCCTAACTGGTGCAGGGTGGTAAAGACTGTGATACATGATGAGTGACGCGTAATGTGTGATAAATTCAGAAACTCTTTTCCGGTCACGCATAACGCGTTGCGCTTAACGATTTTTGGAGTTGGGGCGTCGACAAACGGCAAGTCAGGAGACTTTGGATCTCCCATCTGGAGGTTCGAGTCCTCCCGCCCCAGCCAGAAAGGCCGTGACGCTTAAGGCGTAACCGGTCAACTGTAGATTAATATGCATACTTTATGGAAGATAAATAAGTGCACGTCACGTGTTACGTGTTACGCTTTGGAGGTTAGATGCCGGAAGGAATAAAGGTCATAAGCGGAAGCAGTCACATGGCGCTGGCGCAGGAGGTCGTGGCCAATCTCGGTATATCTGTTTGTGATACCACGGTCACGAACTTCAGCGACGGTGAGATTACGGTCCAGATAAATGAGAATGTGAGAGGGACGGATGCGTTTGTGGTCCAGTCCACCTGTCCCCCGGTCAACGACAACATGATGAAACTGTTGCTGATAATCGATGCCTTGAAAAGGGCGTCTGCCGGCAGGATAACGGCGGTGATGCCCTATTATGGATACGCGCGTCAGGACCGGAAGGTCCAGCCGAGGGTGCCCATATCCTCCAAGCTGGTGGCTGATCTCATAACCGTTGCAGGAGCCAACAGGGTGCTGTCTGTTGACCTTCATGCAGGACAGATCCAGGGTTTTTTCAACATCCCGGTCGATCATCTTTACGCTTCTCCGGTCCTGGCTGATTATGTCAGGAACCGGAATTTTAAGGACCTTGTCATAGTCTCTCCTGACGCGGGTGGCGTGGAGAGGGCCAGGTCGTTTGCGAAGAGGCTTCAGAGCTCTCTGGCGATTATTGATAAAAGGCGCGAAAAGGCAAACGTTTCCCAGGTCATGAATGTGATAGGTGACGTACGGAACCGGGACGCGCTCATACTTGATGATATGATAGACACTGCCGGGACAACTACGCAGGCCGCCGAGGCTCTCAAAGAGAAGGGCGCCAAGACGGTAGTTGCCGCATCGACTCACGCGGTCCTTTCCGGGCCTGCTATTGACAGGATCAATGCCTCGGTGCTCGAAGAGGTCATAGTGACGAATACGATACCGCTCGACAGCAAAAAGGAAAAATGCGGGAAGCTCACGGTCTTGAGCATTGCGCCTTTGCTGGCAGAGGCGATAAAGAGGATCCACGAGGAATCTTCTATAAGCTCGCTTTTTGTATGAATCTGATAGGAGGAAGGAATGGAAAGGATTACACTTAACGCTGAGAAAAGAGATAGAACGGGGAAGGGAGTTGCGAGGACGCTGAGAAGAGAGGGACAGATCCCCGCAGTTCTTTACAGGGGAGGGAGTTCGCTGCCCATAAAGATAAACAGGAAGGAACTCTCCACTCTTATGCAGGCTACGGCCGGCGAGCAGGTCATGGTGAACCTGCAGTTTTCGGGGGGTGAAAGAAAACTGGCTTTAATGAAAGACTATCAGGTAGACCCTGTGAAGGGTGATCTGCTGCATACGGATTTTTTTGAGGTTTCTCTTACGGAAGAGATCCGGGTCACGGTTTCTATAACCGCCGTGGGCGAGGCGATCGGAGTTAAAAGGGACGGCGGCATCCTTCAGCACGGGGTGAGGGACATAGAAATACAATGCCTGCCGGACAGTGTGCCTGGCCACGTAGAAGTGGATGTTTCCGGTCTCGAAGCCGGCAAATCAATTCATGTGGGCGATCTGTCCCTTGGAGAAGGCATCAAGATACTTACCGATCCCGGTGAACTTATTGCTACTGTGACGACCGCTGTAGTGGAAGAGGCGGCGCCTGCGGCTGAGGCCGCTCCTGCGGCAGCGGCTGCAGAACCGGAGGTAATCAAGAAAGGCAAGAAGGAAGAAGAAGCCGGAGAGAAAGCATAATTGTGGGTTGTTGTCGGTCTTGGTAACCCTGGCAGGAGATATGCTAAAACCAGACACAATGTCGGTTTTATGGTTATTGATGAAGTTGCAAAGCGCAATGAGATAGAACTGAGAGAAAAAGAATCATATTTGGTTGGGAAAGGCTCCATTGAGGACATGGAAGTTGTGCTCTTGGAGCCGTTGACATTTATGAACAGAAGCGGGCTTGCGGTCAGGGCCGTGATGGCAAAATACAACGTGCAGTCCGTAAACCTTATCGTGGTCCACGATGATATCGATATGGAAACGGGGAGGCTGAAGATCCGGGAGAGGGGTTCCTCGGGCGGACACAGGGGAATAGAATCGGTCATAGAGAGCGTGGGGACAAGGGAGTTCATAAGGGTCAAGATCGGCGTCGGCAGGGAAGAGGGCGTTGCTGCCGAAGATTATGTCCTCGGCAAATTCAGAAAGGATGAAGGTCCCTTGATAAAGGAAGCCGTGGTCAGGGCCGCGGATGCCGTTGCCGCTGTCCTGAAAGACGGCGTCGGCAAGGCCATGAACAAGTTCAACTAAGTCCGTCCTGTTTTATTAAGGTAACTCTTAATCTGGTTGAGCATAAGTCTTCTGCCCGCATAGTCAGCCAGGATTC
>JAJYLU010000236.1 GCA_021787505.1 Nitrospirota bacterium
AGAGTGTATGGCCATTCTTTCCGTGGCGAACGATCTCGCAGACCTCAAACGGCGCCTGAATAATATCACCGTTGCCTTTGACAAGGGCGGTCAACCCGTGACGACGGGCGATCTCGAAGTCGGCAACGCCATGACTGCCTTCATGCGAAATACGATTAACCCGACCCTGATGTGCACGGCCGAATATAACCCCTGCTTTGTGCACGCGGGGCCCTTTGCCAACATAGCGGTGGGTCAGTCCTCCATCATAGCCGACCGCGTCGGGCTGAAACTGTTCGACTACCACGTGACCGAGAGCGGATTCGCCGCGGACATCGGCTTTGAAAAGTTTTGGAATGTCAAGTGCCGTTTCAGCGGCCTAAAACCTCATGTGTCAGTTCTGACCACTACTGTCCGCGCCCTGAAGATGCACGGCGGTGGTCCCAAAGTCGTGGCGGGCAAGGCATTACCTGAAGAGTACACAAAGGAGAATATCGCCCTTGTGGAAAAAGGCTGCGCAAACATGGTCCACATGATACAGGTCATCCGGAAGTCCGGCATTAACCCGGTGGTCTGCATCAATCGTTTTTACACTGACACAGATGCCGAGGTTGCCGTGGTCAAAAAAGCCGCTGAAGCCGCGGGAGCGCGGTGCGCCGAATCGCAGCACTGGCTCAGGGGCGGTGAGGGTGCGCTCGAACTGGCGGATGCGGTCATCGATGCGTGCAAAGACAAGAACGACTTTAACTTCCTCTATCCCCTGGAAATGAAACTGCGCGACCGCGTGGCACTCATCGCTAGAGAAGTCTACGGCGCCAGCGGTGTTTCATGGCTGCCGGAGGCCGAAGCAAAGGCAAAGATGCTCGAAGACGATCCGAAATACGCTGACTATGCCACCATGATGGTCAAGACACACCTGAGCCTCACTCACGACCCCGCCCTTAAGGGAGTGCCGAAGGGCTGGACTCTGCCAATCAGGGACGTCCTGATTTATTCCGGCGCCAAGTTCCTTTGCCCATGCGCCGGGACTATAAGCCTCATGCCGGGAACGAGTTCAAATCCTGCATTCAGAAGAATCGACGTCGACGTCAATACCGGAAAGGTGAGCGGACTGTTCTAATAATGCTCTTAAGGATACCCGGGCGGGACATGCGCTCCCGCCCGGTCTCATTCCCCCGACGAGTAATTTCCCTGTCATTTCATGCTTCCGGAGTGTTTCCGCCCTCCGCCCAAAGATTAATATGAATAAGTTAGAATAAACAATGGCAAAAATTCTCGAAAAGAAATTGGTGCGCTTCCCGGATATCTTTTATTACAGGCTCGATGCCCCCCTGATCGCCGCGAAGGCCAAACCAGGCCAGTTCGTGATTATCCGCCTCAATAATGAAGGGGAACGGATACCGCTTTCGCTTGCCGATATAAATCCACAAGAAGGTACGATCAGTCTTATGGTGATGTCTGTCGGGAAGACGACGTCGGAAATGTCCACGCTCACTCAGGGCGAGGATATCCTCGATGTGTGCGGGCCGCTTGGTCAGCCGACCCACATCGAAAAAGTCGGCAAGGTAATCCTCGTGGGAGGAGGATTCGGCGTTGCCCCCCTCTTCCCCATTGCAAAGGCTTTCAAGGCCGAGGGAAATGAAGTGACTGCCATACTCGGGGCGAGGAACAAGGACCTCCTGATATATGAAAAAGAGATGCGGGCAGCATGTGACGAAGTCCTGATTACGACCGATGACGGAAGCAAAGGCTTAAAGGGCGTGGTCACAGACGCCCTGAAACAGAAGTTGGAGCAGCATGCAGCCGATATCATCGTGGCGATAGGCCCGCCCGTAATGATGAAATTTGTGAGCAGAACGAGCGAGCCTTTCGGGGTCAAGACGATCGTCAGCCTGAACCCCATCATGATCGACGGCACGGGCATGTGCGGGGGTTGCAGGGTTCAGGTGGGAGGAAAGACCCGCTTCGCCTGCACCGACGGTCCTGATTTCGACGGTCACGAAGTCGACTGGGAAGTGCTGATGAACCGACAGAAGGCGTATATGACCGATGAAAAAAAGTCATTCGAGGAATGGAAAAAACGGCATGAAGACGCGATATGCCAATGAAGAATCTCATACCTAGTATATGCGCAGGGCAGGATGGACAAGTTAAAAAGTAAAGCGAAGATCATTCCCCAGAAAATAGCCGCACCGGAGCAGGACCCTGTGCTGCGACGCACGAATTTCGAGGAGGTTGCGCTCGGGTATACCCCCGAACTGGCAATGATGGAGGCTGGACGCTGTCTCCAGTGCAAGGATCCCTCGTGTGTGAAGGGGTGTCCCGTCAACGTCCCGATTCCGCAGTTCATCAGGGAGGTGAGAGAAGGAAACTTCCAGAAGGCTATCGAGATCATCAAGGAGAAGAACCTTCTGCCGGCGGTTTGCGGACGGGTCTGTCCGCAGGAGGAACAGTGCGAAAAACTTTGCCTCCTCGGCAAAAAGAACGAACCGGTGAGTATAGGTCGCCTCGAGCGTTTTGCTGCCGACTTAGAACACAGCACCTGCCGGGTATGCCTGCCGGCTGTGGCCGGCCGCACGGGCAAGAAAGTGGCGGTGATAGGGAGCGGTCCCTCGGGTCTCACCTGCGCATACGACCTTGCAAGATGGGGGCATAGCGTGACGATATTCGAGGCGCTCCATGAAGCGGGGGGAGTGCTTCTCTACGGCATCCCGGAGTTCCGTCTGCCCAAGAAAATTGTGGCTGCGGAGATCGAACTTCTCATGAAGATGGGCATAGAGTTTGTGACGAACGCCGTGATAGGGAAACTCATTACCGTCGATGAATTACTGGAGAAGTACGATGCCTGTTTTATCGGCACGGGAGCGGGGCTTCCCAATTTTATGAACATTGGGGGAGAAAATCTTAACGGCGTCTATTCCGCCAATGAATTTCTGACGCGTGCCAATTTGATGAAAGCCTATTCGTTCCCTGAATACGATACCCCGATAATCAAAGGCCGCCGCGTTGCCGTCGTGGGGGGCGGGAATGTGGCGATGGATGCGGTGAGAACCGCGCTCAGGCTTGGCGCCGAAGAGGCGTCCGTCATCTACCGTCGATCCGAAGCCGAAATGCCGGCGAGGAAGGAAGAAGTACACCACGCAAGAGAGGAAGGGGTCCGTTTCGAAATGCTTACCAGCCCGATCAGGATCATCGGACAGGATGGATGGGTAAGGGCAGTAGAGTGCGTCCGCATGGAGCTGGGCAGCCCTGACGAATCGGGGCGGAGACGCCCCGTGGCGAAAAAGGGATCGGAGTTTCAGATCCGTGTGGACGTGATGATCATTGCGGTCGGCACCACGGCCAATCCTCTGATACCACAGAGCACGAAGGACCTCGCATTGTCCGGGAAAGGGTATATTATCGCTGATGAGGAGAGCGGGCGCACCAACAAAAAAGGCGTGTTTGCCGGCGGGGACATCGTGACAGGCTCGGCGACTGTGATATCGGCAATGGGCGCAGGCAGAAAAGCAGCCAAGGCCATCCATAAATATCTCACCGGGCAAAACATCGCTGCCGAGCCCGTGTAATAGCGTTTTTCTCCGCCTGAAGGATTACCGACCCCCATTTTCAAAGAAGACCGGCGAGGCAGCAAGAGTTCCGTCCGCACATAACATTCAATTTTTCGATGGCCCGTGTTAGAATTGAAAATGATGAAGGTGGGCTATTTCTATGACGATATTTTTCTGCATCATGAGACGCCGCCCGGCCACCCCGAATGCAAAGACAGACTGATTGCCATAAATAATGCACTAATGAAAAAGGGGGTATGGGATCGGGTCATTCACGTTAAACCCGGGAAGGCAACCAAGGACGATATCCTTGCGGTCCACACGGCCCCATATTACGAAAAGGCCCTCGGATTTGCCGGCTACCTCGATGCGGATACCTTCCTTTCGGCCGGCTCCGCCGAGGCGGCGCTCTATGCCGCGGGCGCGGCAGTCGCTGCAGTCGACATGTGCAGGAGCGGAGCCCTTGACAGGGCATTCTGCGCAGTACGGCCTCCGGGCCATCATGCCGAGGCGAACCGTGCAATGGGATTTTGTATATTTAATAACGTCGCGGTCGGTGCCCGACATGCGCAGAAAGTCGGTTATAAGAAGGTCTTTGTGGTCGATTTTGATGTCCATCACGGCAACGGGACGCAACACATATTCGAAGAGGATCAAACGGTATTTTATTTCAGCACCCATCAGTACCCCCATTATCCGGGGACAGGCAGC
>JAJYLU010000237.1 GCA_021787505.1 Nitrospirota bacterium
GGCCTTTGTCGAAAATCTTGGCCCTTCGATCGTCACGACCGTGCCCCGCGTGTGGTGCCTGAGTTTTAATTGTTTTGCGGAACCGGTCAGGATAGAGCGCAGATACCGGCAGAAGGGCTCCGCCATGGGGGTATGGACCACCTTTTTCTCGTGGAACGTCAGGGGTCTGTGCCTGGTAAAATCGATAAACTGGTCGACGAAAACAAGGTCGCCCGGTCGTATTTTTTCGCGCAGCGAACCCACAGCGGTGGTGGCGAGTATATGCGTGCAGCCCTCCTTCTTCAAAGCATGAATGTTCGCGCGGTAATTGACGCCGGTAGGATATATCGAGTGGTCCTTGCCGTGCCTCGCGAGGATGACTGTGTCCACGCCTTGTATCTTCCCTATCGTGAGCGCAGAGGACGGACTGCCGTAAGGTGTCCTGACCTTCTTTTCTTTCTTCTGCTTCATCAGCCGGGGATCGTCAAGACCCGATCCGCCGATGATGGCGATTTTGATCTTCGCCATGTCGTCTCCTTCTCCATGCGAATTTTCCTAAAGATAAAGGACGAAAAAGGGGAAAGTCAAGACACACGGTGCTTTCCGGCCGTCTCCCTGAGCCATTGCACCCATGCGTCGAGCCCTTCGCCTGTTCTGCAGGATACCTCGAACATCTTTAATCCCGGGTTAAGCGAAAGGGCGTCTTTCCTGATCTTACTCACATCCACATCAACGTAAGGCGCAAGGTCTATTTTGTTGATAACGAGGGCAGAAGACTCCTGGAACATGAGCGGATATTTGAGCGGTTTGTCGTGCCCCTCGGCAATGCTCAGCAGCATCACCTTCATGTCCTCGCCGACCTTGAACTCGGCCGGACAGACGAGGTTCCCCACATTTTCGATAAAGAGAAGATCGAGTTCATTCAGCGGAAGGTCACCGAGGACATCGGAGATCATGTTGGCGTCCAGATGGCAGGCGCCGCCGGTATTGATCTGCACTACCGGCGCACCGAATATTTCTATCCTCTCGGCGTCATCGCTGCCCGCGATATCGCCTTCGATTACCCCGATCCGCAGACCGTCCTTCTTTGCCAGGGTCTTTTCGAGCAGCGAAGTCTTTCCTGCGCCGGGTCCGCTCATGAGGTTGACCACGAATACGCCTGCCCCGTCGAATATTTTCCTGTTTTCGCGCGCGATCCTGTCGTTCGCCTCGAGGATCTTCGTCGCAACTTTAACCTTCATCAGGAAACCTCCATGTCGACGATATCCAGTTCCCGTCCTCCGCTGACCTGAAATGAAGCGCCTCCGCAGATGGGACATTGCAGCACATACTCCTCTTCCACGGTAAAGTTCCGACCGCAGTCCCGGCACCGACCTGAGACCGCGACCTCATCTATCATCAGGACAGCGTCCTTTGCAAGGGAGTCGGTCTTTATCGCGTCAAACGCAAAAAGCAGGGCGTCTGTCATGATACCCGACGCCCTGCCGATCTTCAGATGAATCGATTCTATCTTCTTATAGCCGTCCTTCCTGCACTGCTCCGATACTATCTCGATCAGGTTCGCGGCTATCGAAACCTCATGCATTCGGTTCCCTGGAAAGCCTCTCCTTCTCCTTTTCGTACGCTTCTTTGCCGGCGTCGATCGCGGATTTTACGAGCGACTTCTTCTGCTCGTAATATTCTTTTCCATCGCCCACGTAAGAAGTGATCTTGTCCTTCGTCTTGTCCGCATAGCCGGCAGCTTTGTCCTTCACGTCCTCGGCGAGGTCCCTGATCTTCTTCCTGGTCTCTTCTCCGGACTGGGGCGCAAGCAGGAGCGCAAGCCCCGCACCGACTATGCCGCCCAAAAGAAACGATAAAAGCATCGAACCTGAACTGTACCCTTCGTCTTTCATTTGTTCTCTCCTCTCCTCATCAGATGTGCGATTAAATATCCGAGCGCGGCCCTGATCCCTACCCTCAGACTTGCGGCCTTGACCGCCGTGGAAGCGCCTAAATTGCTGACCATGAGGTTGACCGCGCCGATCGTTTTTCCGACCTCGCCTACGGAATGAGACAGGCCCTTCACGTCCTCCGTCACCTCGCCCACATTATCGGTGATCGTCCTGAGGCTCTTCAGCGTGAGATTGAGTTCCTCAAGGGCAGGTTTGAGATTCTCCTCGGTAGTCTTCCTCAGGGAAACAACCGTTTTTCGAAGTTCGATGAGCAGAGGGACAAGATAGGCCGCAATCACGACCAGTAAAACGGCTATAACTATCAGCAGCACAATGTTCATCCCGCCTCCTTGTGAAGATTATATCACATATCCTGCCGGTGCCAAAAAAAGAGGAGCAATATTTAGATTTTATTGATAAATATACTCCAAGTAAAGCATTTTATGGTATTCTTTATCGCTATGACGGATGAATTTTATATGGCTAAGGCGCTCGCCCTCGCGGCCCGCGCCCGGGGGGAGACGAGTCCCAATCCGATGGTAGGAGCAGTGCTCGTCAAGAACGGGAAGATCATCGGAGAGGGATACCACAAAAAAGCGGGGGGGCCTCACGCCGAGGTTATCGCGATAGACAACGCCGGCGACAGGGCAAAAGGCGCAATGCTCTATGTGAACCTCGAACCCTGCTGCCACAAGGACAAAAGGACCCCGCCCTGCACCCGGAAGATCATAGCTGCCGGCATCAGAAAGGTCGTGATCGCGATGAAAGACCCGAATCCCAAGGTTTCGGGCAGGGGGATAACGGAACTGGAATCGGCGGGGATCAAGGTGGTATCGGAAGTGCTGGAGGAAAAGGCGGCCAGGCTCAACGAGTTTTACACGAAGCACATCACGACCGGCCAGCCTTTTGTGCTGCTGAAGGTCGCGATGACCCTGGACGGGAAGATCGCGACTCCCGAAGGCGAATCAAAATGGATCACGGGCGAGAAAGCCAGGTCGGCCGTCCATAGCCTGCGGGGCTCGGTCGATGCGGTCCTGACCGCCATTGGTACGGTCAAGGCCGATAACCCGCGTCTCACCTGCAGGGCCGGCGAAGGCCGTGATCCGGTCCGCGTTATCATCGATCCCCGCCTGGAAGTCAGACCCGACTCGAATGTGTTGTGCATTCCGCCTGAGACGATTATCGTGACGCGCCGGGACCGGGGAGACAGAGGCGGACCGGAGGCAGAGGGGAAAAAAGGGATACTGATGAGAAGGGGGGCACGCATCATCGAATACGACGGTGAAAAGGTCGGGATGAAGTGGCTCCTGAAGGAACTCGGGGGCATGGGTATCACCTCCATACTCGTGGAAGGTGGGTCTTCGCTGAATTCCTACTGCCTCGAAAGCGGCATCGTTGACAAGGTCATGTTCTTTATCGCGCCGAAGATCATCGGCGGACGGAGCTCATTCCCCGCGGTCGGCGGCAACACGTTCAGAAGGCTCGAAGAGGCATATCGGGTTGAAGACCTGTCGGTAAAAAAGATAGGCGAAGACGTGCTTATCGAGGGATATATCCGCTATTAGATCTGCAGCATTTTTCGCCGGCATCTACCCTTCCCCTTCGTTTCTGAGGTATGATGGAGCATGAAGAATATTCTTGCGGCAGATATCGGGGGCACGCATAGCCGGTTTGCGCACTTCGGCGCAGAGGGAAAGGGGAATCTTTCGCTTATCGAGATCAAGTGGCTGAATACCGCTGATGCAGGTTCATTCAGGCAGTTGATAGACGCTCTGAGATCGGCAAGAATGTCCCTCAAGCCCGAGGATGCCGACATAGTCGTGATCGCGATCGCCGGTCCCATCGAGCATGGGACGAAAAGCTCGCCCCCTCTGATATCCTGGGACATCGATCTTTCCACGGCAGAAAGGGATTTCGGGTTCAGGGATTCCGCGCTGATCAACGATTTTGTGGCCCAGGCGTTCGCTTGTATTTCCGCGGCGGGCAGGTCGGCCGACAGGGTGCTTGCCGGGCAACCGGCGCAGGAAGCTGCCTTGGCGGTCATCGGCGCAGGAACCGGACTCGGGCACGCCGCCCTTATGCCCGATGGAAAAGGCGGGTTTACCGCCCTTCCTTCAGAAGCGGGCCATTCGAATTTTTCATTCGTCTCGGAACGGGAATATGAATACCAGGAGTTTCTCCTGAAAGAACGCGGGGAACACTACATCACGGGAAACACTGTCGTATCGGGCGGGGGGTTGAGTTATATACACCAGTTCCTAACCGGCGAGAAACTGCCTCCGGCCGAAGTAGCGGGAAAATTTTCAAAA
>JAJYLU010000238.1 GCA_021787505.1 Nitrospirota bacterium
GCCTCCGCTTTTTCGGCCGCTGCGTCGGCTTTGCCGCAGCAATCTTTCAAACCCTGAGTCGCCGCCTCAAGTTTGCTGATCCTGTCGACCAGGGGGTCCACCTGCTGCTTGACGTAATCCCTTGTGGCGCACCCGTAGGAAAAGAACGATAAGATGGTGAACGCTCCTAATAATAGTACGATTTTCCTCATTCTCTCACCTCCTTTCGTGATACGTTACTGATCGTCTTGCAGGAACCTATGCCCGTCTTACGCAAAGCCGCAAAGTGCGCCCTTTCTCGCGTCTCTGCCCTTTGCACGGAAAACGGTTCCTCAGTTTTTCAAAAGGACAAAATGGTCCCTTCTGTTTTTTGCCCAACAGCTCTCTTTATGCTCGCTGCAGACGGGTTTCTCCTTTCCGTCGCTCAGCGTAGTCACGCGGGTCGATTGGATACCCAGGGACAGGAGATAATCCTTTGCGGCCCTGGCCCTTCTGTCGCCGAGGGCAAGGTTGTATTCGGATGTGCCCCTTTCGTCACAATTGCCCGTAATCAGCACCTTTTGTGAGTTGTTCTTCAAGAGGTATTTCGACAGCGAACTGAGTATGGGTCTGGCGTCTTCACGCAGGTCATACCGGTCGAAATCGAAGAAGACGTCCTGCAGCTTTGTCGGCAGTTCCTTTTCGCCGGATGGAATTTCTTCCGACTTGATCTTCGCCGCCCTTGGCTCCGTCACCTTTTCCGCCGAACTCCCGCTCTCGCCCCGTTCCGAAGGTTGACGGACCGACGACGTCGGCTGCTGTTCGGTCGGCGCGACAATCTTTCTCTGGGCGCAGCCGGCAATTACAATGAGCATGATTACCAAGATTGAAAATGTTCTCTTCATGATTCCTCCTTAACAGCCTGAAAAAGAGAATTCAGCCGTAACAATCCTGAAACAGGACGTTACCCTTTTTGAAGCGCCGCCGACTATCGGAGTCAGGCGTTCAGGTCTGAGAAGGGGGGAGAGAGGCCCGAATACGAGAAAAGAAATCCCCTGAGGCACTTTGGAGAACTGAAGGCGATTCTTGATGAATGCAAGGTGCGGGGTGAAGGAGTGAAGTGGCTGTCGACTATCGACGCATTGTCCTTCGACGGGCCGGTCTTTAAAACCGGACTGTCCGGTATGGTCGCCCGTTTTTTTCTAAATAGGACCTTAAAGGCCGAATTGCCGTTTTCGCTGTTTTCCTTAGACGCAAGTCTTGAGAAGACGAGTTCCCAAGAGAAAAGTCGAAAACCGCCCGAAACAATGGATCCCGCGTCCGTGGAATCGCCATTGCCGGCCAGGGTATAAGAAAGCGGAGATATCGCATAGAAGAGAAAGAAAGAGAGAAACAGCGAACTGAAGCATTTAACATTTCTGCCTGAAGTCATTTTCAAGATTTAAAAAGCCCCGTTATTCCTTGCCGGTAATATAGCAGGTAGGGGGGAGGAGGGTCAAGGAGGCGGTCCTGCCCTGCACCTATAGAGGGCCTAAATGTTAAAATATCTGGATGTCTATCAGAGAACTTATCATTGAAGGCGCCCGGCAGAACAACCTTAAAAACATCAACCTCAGGCTGCCGCACAACAAAGTTATAGCTATAACCGGCGTGTCCGGCTCGGGGAAATCCTCCCTCGCCTTTGACACGATCTTTGCGGAGGGCCAGTGGAGGTTCATCGAGTCTATCTCCACCTATGCAAGGCTCTTCCTCGAAAAGCTGGACAGGCCGGATGTCGACGCCATCCGCAACATAAGGCCCGCGGTCGCCCTTGAGCAGAAGAACCCCGTGCGCGGTTCCCGCTCCACCGTGGGCACGCTCACCGAGATATACGACTTCTTCAGGCTCCTGTATTCAAAGGTCTCGACGCCGTACTGCCCCGGATGCGGGAAGGAGATCAGGAGATGGGACACGTCCCAGGTAGTCGGTTACCTGATAGAAGAATACGCCGGCAGGAAGGCGCTCATAATCTTTGAAACTGCTGAAGAGCTGAATGAACTCCGGAAGAGGGGATATCAACGCATATTTGACGACGGCCAGGTGAAAGACATCGCAGATTTTGGACCCCGAACCCCGGACAGGGACAACAAAAAGACCGTCGAAGTTGTTTTAGACAGACTTGTGATAAAGGACGAGCCGCGCCTTTCAGATTCCATAGAGCTGGCATGGAGGGAAGGGAATGAGCGGATCAAGGTGATTCTTGTCGATGAGGACCCTCTTACGCGACTGCTTTTTACCTCGGCAAACGAGTGCGATGATTGCGGCATAGAACTGCCTGAGCCTTCCCCCCTTCTGTTTTCTTTTAATCATCCCGTCGGCGCGTGCCAAAAATGCAAGGGGTTTGGGAACATATTGCTCTACGACGAGGACCTCCTTGTCCCCGACAAATTCCTTTCTCTGTCGGAAGGCGCGATAGGTCCGTGGGAAAAGCCGGCTTACAAATGGTGGAAGAGGCAGATGCTGGCCTGGGCAAAGAAGGCCGGGGTCGATGTGAGGAAACCTTATGGGGAGCTTTCATCCGAAGAAAGGGAAAAGATATTCAAGGGCGATCCGGATTTTTACGGCATCAATGATTTTTTTGAGGAGCTCGAAAGCAAGAGATACAAGCTCCATGTGAGGGTCTTCCTCAGCAGATACAGGAAAGGCGCCGTATGTCCTGAATGCAACGGGAAGAGGCTCCTGAAGGAGGCCCTTGCCTATAAGATCGCGCACCTCGACATTGCGGAGCTTTCAGACATGCCTGTGGCGAAACTCGATGCATTCTTTCGGGACGTTGATCTTTCGCCGTTTCAAAGAGACCTCTCAAAAGAGATTCTCAGGCAGATATGTCTCAAGCTCTCCTTCCTCCGGCGCGTAGGCCTCGACTACCTTACCCTGAGCAGGCAGGGTAAAACACTTTCGGGGGGAGAGTACCAGAGGATAAACCTCTCGAACCAGCTCGCGTCATATCTGACTGGTACGCTCTATGTGCTCGATGAGCCCACGGTGGGCCTCCACGCAAGGGACACGGAAAGGATAGCGCACATAATGGAAGAGCTTTCCGGGATCGGCAACACCATAGTCGTTGTCGAGCACGACAAGGGGATTATCCGGGCCGCCGACTGGATCGTCGAGCTCGGCCCCGGGGGCGGACATCTCGGAGGAGAGGTCATTTTTTCCGGGAGCAGGGAGAAGTTCCTGAAGGCCGATACATTGACTTCGAGGTATATAACCGGTGTCGATAGAATAACCTCGCCCCGGCACGCGGGTCATCAATTGCGGAGACACAGGAATGAGCTGGTCCTTTTGAAGGCGAGGGGCAATAACCTCAGGGGCATCGATCTCAGAGTTCCGCTTCAGACCCTGACGGCAGTGTCCGGTGTCTCCGGCTCGGGGAAGAGCAGTCTTGTTGTCGAGACGCTTTACTTAGCCCTCGCAAAGAAGTTCGGCCTCGAAAACGATACGCCCCTTCCGCATGACGGAATTCAGGGCATCAAGCTCATAAAGGGACTGAAAATCATCGATCAGACGCCCATCGGCAGGTCTCCGCGCTCGAACCCGGTGACATACCTGAAGATATTCGATCAGATAAGGAAGCTCTTCTCAGAAGAGGCCGAGTCAAGGGCGCATGGTTACGGCCCGGGCTTTTTTTCATTCAACGTCCCCGGAGGAAGATGCGAGACCTGCAAGGGAGAGGGATATCAGAAGATGGAGATGTATTTCTTCGAGGACATCTACATCAAGTGTGAAGAATGCGGCGGCAACAGATACAGACCCGAGGCCTTGAGGATCACGTACAGAGGGAAGAATATCGTGGATATCCTTAACATGACCGTCGATGAGGCCGTCGAGGTCTTCTCTGACGTGCCGGCCATAATGGGCAGGCTTGCGGTAATGAAGGACGTGGGGCTGGGCTACCTGAGGCTTGGACAGCCTGCCACGACCCTTTCAGGCGGCGAGGCCCAGAGGCTCAAGATATGCTCGGAGCTCTCTTTCGGGGGCAAGGGCGATTTCCTCTACATCCTCGACGAGCCCACCGTGGGGCTCCATTTCAACGACGTGAAATTGCTGATCGATGTGCTGAGACGGCTTGTGGATGCCGGCAATACCGTTGTCGTGATAGAACACAACCTCGATGTGATCGCAGCGTCTGACTGGATCGTGGATTTGGGACCTGAAGGCGGCGACCAGGGCGGCAGGATAATCTTTGAGGGCACGCCGGAAGAGATCGTGGGCGTGGAAGA
>JAJYLU010000239.1 GCA_021787505.1 Nitrospirota bacterium
ATGGTGCTGATTCCGCCCCTGCTGGAGCCGATGATCACCCCGCCCGCGGAGAGGGGTGACCGGAGGGATTTATCGTGGATAGGCCAGCCTGCATCCTGTACGGCCATCATAGCAGCGGCAACGGCATAGTGTACGAATGGATCTGTGCGTAGCACCTCCTTTTGTCCGAGAAACGCGCACGGGTCGAACCCCTTAAGTTCGCCGGCAATCTTCCATGGGACGTCTGTGGCATCGAATCGTGTGATGGGCGCGAGTCCCGAACGTCCTCCGATCGCCGCTTGCCAGGATTCCCTGAACGTGTTTCCTATCGGCGTTACCGCCCCTATGCCGGTGATGACTACCCTATACATTGCCAAATATATTACCATGGCCGGGCATGACCAGGAATTTCTCGGACGGGCTGCAGATTAGTTTTGAAAATTGGGAAAAGATGTGTTATGGTAAGGAAACTTTTCCCAAGGGATGGATTTGGCCGGAGAGATCCTAAAAAAAAGGCGCGAAGATTTAGGCCGGGATATCCAGGAAATCGCTGACCTTCTGAAGATCAGAGCGGATTATCTGAGGGCGATCGAGGAAGACGCATTTTCAAAACTTCCTGCACCGGTTTACACCAACGGCTATATCAGGTGCTATGCGCGCTATCTCGATATTGACGCGGATTCGATTGTGGAGCATTATACGAAAAATCTGTCCCAGCCCCAAACTTCCACCATCTTTCCCGTCGCATCTTTCCGGAAGAAAAGTCACGGGATTGTGTATGCAGTTCTCCTTCTTGCAGGCGCGACGGCGATATTCCTTTATTTCAGGCACGCCCAGGAGAGTCCGTTAGACAGGGCGGCCGTCACAACGGCGAAGCCTGAGACTTACGGGGCGGCGCCGCCCATGCCTTCCGTGGACACAAAAGGGGGCAGAAAACCGGTGACGGAAAAACACTCTCTCGGCGTGTCGGCTGCCGAAACTACCTGGATGTACTTAAAATTCGGCGAAGGCAGGACCGAGCAGGTGCTTTTGCGGCCTGGCGAGGCAAGGGACTGGAGCTTTTCCGACAAGGTGTACCTTAAAGTCGGCAACGCCGGGGGGATACGGATCAACCTCGACGGTTCAGATCTGGGTGTGCCGGGAGGCCACGGACAGGTTGTCACCCTAACGCTCCCTCCGCAGTAAGAGGGGTCCTCTACCTTCCCGTAAAGCCGGGACAGCCTTCGAACCCGAAACACTTCGCCTTTTTCCTGAGTACGCACCCCCCGTTCATGCAGATGGTCGTATCACCGCCGTACGCGTTCTCCTGGCGACGAACCGGGTGTCCGCCGGCCTTTTTTCCCCCTGATAAAGACTTTTTCGCTTTCATCTTACCGTCCTGATGTCCCTTGCTTAGGTTCCTGACTGCAGTTTGAATGTATTTACTCTATAATAATATAATTACAGTCTGGAACAACAGGGACAGGAAAGCGTGGCAAAACACATAACAGGAGCAAAAAGTTTGTTGTCGACTCATCATGGAGGCACTCCCGGATTGGTCGGTAAGGTGGCCGACGCCATCGGCAGGTCCGCCTTGCTCGAAGGTGGTGAATCAGTCCTGGTCGGCCTCTCGGGCGGTCCTGATTCGGTCTGTCTTCTTCACCTGCTCCACCGGCTGAAGGACAGATTTGAGCTTACGCTCCATGCGGTCTATGTCGACCATAACCTGAGGCCTGACGAGACCCCTGCCGAGAGGGATTTCTGCCGCGACCTCTGCGAAAGACTCTGCGTGAATTTCGCCGTGAAATCGATTGACGTGTCCGCCTTTGCCAAAGAAAAGGGACTCAACAAACAGGAGGCGGCCAGGGAATTGAGGTATGCCGTATTCGAAGCGGCGGCCTTCGAACTAAGGGCCGGCAAAATCGCACTTGCCCACAACGCGGACGACCAGACAGAGACCGTCCTGATGCGTTTTCTGCGAGGGGCAGGGCCGAGGGGGCTCTCAGGGATGCTCGAGAAACGCGGGAAGATTATCCGGCCCCTGATCGGGGTCGAGCGGGCCGAGATAGAGCGCTTTCTCCGCGAAGAAAATATCCCGTTCGTCGTCGACTCGTCGAACCTCAGGACCGACTATTTCAGAAACAGGATACGAGCGGAACTCGTACCGATCATGCGGCAGTTGAACCCCTCACTCGCCGGCACAGTGGCTGATATGGTTTCTATCTTTCAGGAGGAAGAGCGGTACTTCGATCTGATCGTGACAAAGACGCTGATGAAGATGATCAGCAGAAAGAGCGCGCAGCGTATCGAATTGTTTCTATCCCCGATGGAGATAATGGACAAGGTGATACTGAGGAGGGTCCTCCGCCGGGCTATTGAGGAGACTGACAGCCTGCGCGGGATGAGTTTTACACATATAGAAGACATCATCTGTCTGGTGAAGCACGGTCCTTCGGGCGGCAGGCTCTCTCTCCCCAGAGACATACGGGTCATCAAGGAATATGCCCTTCTCATCATCACCTCCGAAAAGCCGGTTAGGATAGATGAGTATACGCTCTCGCCGCCGTGCGAAGTGGTAGTCAAAGGGGCCGGCCTGGTGATCAAAGCGGATTTCCGGGAGGATGCCGGGGATGGCGGCGACGACAGATCGTCGGTGCTTCTTGACGCCGGGGCGATGGAGTTCCCTCTTACGGCAAGACCCCGGGCGGCGGGCGACTTCTTTTTCCCGATGGGTTTCGGGAAGAGGAAGAAACTACAGGATTTCTTCGTAGACGCCAAGGTGCCGAGAGACGAACGCGACAGGATCCCTATTATTATTTCGGGGAGCGACATTGTCTGGATCGCAGGGCACCGGGCGGATGAGAGGTTCAAAGTAAAAGAAGATACGAAAAAAATTCTGCGGTTGTCTGTTATGAAGGGCAAATGTTAAAAGGAGGTCATCTTGACTGATACGGTGAGAGTGCGTTTTGCACCAAGCCCCACGGGCTTTCTGCATATCGGGGGCGCGAGGACTGCGCTGTTCAACTGGCTGTATGCGCGGCACCACGGCGGCACGTTTATATTGAGGATAGAAGACACGGACCGAAGCAGGTCCACCGATGAATACATCGACGCGATCATCGAGGGGATGAAGTGGCTCGGCCTCGACTGGGACGAGGGTCCCTTCAGGCAGACCGACCGGTTCGACGTCTACCGCGACTACGTGAAAAAACTCGTCGATGAAGGCAAAGCGTACTACTGTTACTGTTCGCCCGAAGAACTCGAGGCGAGACGGCAGGAGGCGCTCAGCCAGGGCAAGACGCCGAAATATGACGGCAGGTGCAGAAACCTAAGGGAGCCTGTCCCGGGCAGGACACCTGCAGTCAGATTCAGGATGCCCCACGAAGGGTATACGGTGGTGGACGATATGATCAAAGGGAAGGTGGAGTTCGAAAACGTCCAGCTGGACGACCTGATCATCCTCCGCTCCGACGGGACGCCCACCTATAATCTGACCGTGGTCGTGGACGATGTTGACATGAAGATCACCCATGTTATCAGGGGCGACGACCACCTGAACAACACGCCGAAACAGATACAGCTTTATCAGGCCTTCGGATATCCCCTGCCGAGGTTCGCGCACCTGCCGATGATCCTTGGGGCCGACAAGACGAGGCTTTCGAAGCGGCATGGCGCAACCTCGGTGATGGCCTATCACGATATGGGTTATCTCCCGGACGCCCTCATCAATTATCTTGTGCGCCTTGGATGGTCTTACGGGGACCAGGAAGTCTTTACGCGAGAGGAACTGGTTCGTTACTTCTCATTCGAAAATGTGGGCAAGGCGGCGGCTGTATTCAACCCTGAGAAACTCCTCTGGCTGAACCAGCAGTATATCATGGCGTCTGCCCCCGAAAGGCTTGCCGAACTGGTCGTCCCCTTTCTTCTGAGGGAGAATGTCATCTCGGAGGGGCAGCCGGTCGATATGGGCTGGCTTGCCCGTGCGGTCAAGACGTTGCAGGAACGGGCGAAGACGCTCGCAGATCTTGCCAAATCCCTGAGATATTATCTCGTCGAAGATGTGGGGTACGATGCCAAGGCAAGGGACAAATTCCTGAACGAAAAGAGCCTGCCGCTTCTGAAAGACCTGAAGGCGGACCTCGAAGCCCTTTCCGGGTTTACTCACCAGGAGCTCGAGCGGGTCTTCAGGGCTATAGTCGAAAAACACGGCGTGAAGCTCGGTGCCCTTGCCCAGCCGGTCCGGGTCGCC
>JAJYLU010000240.1 GCA_021787505.1 Nitrospirota bacterium
GCGATAGCCGCGCTTTCCTGCGGTCTCGACCGGAATGTCCAGCGACATACCGGCAGTCCAGGGAGACAAGACCCCGCCTCCGGTAGCCGAATGATGCTGACCCAGGAACGACACGGAGGGATTGGGTCGCGCTCCTGCCGTGATTATGCCCGCCTCAGCCACTCCCCATTTTGCGCGCGCCACATCCATATCGGGATTGTAATAAAGAGCCGCTAATGAGAGCATCTCAAAATCCCACTTATCTGGAGGCCATGACTTGAACCTCTTGCCGGTATTGGCCTCAAGGAATTGTCTTAGTCCGACATTCTCAAGAGTGCGCGCTTCGAAATCAGAAGCCGCCTGGGACGGCGATAAAGGCTTCGGTTGAAAGGTCGCGCACCCGCAGATAAAAGAAACTATAACAAAAGTGAAGATATGTCTCGCCATCAAAACATCGTCGGTCCGATAATGCGTCTCAGAGAATTAACTCTAACATTGTATTCCGTCGGGCATGAAGCCAGAAAAAACTTTATAATGACGACAAGGTTCTATAATCGCAACATAAATCCTGAACTTCACATTCAGTGCACTTCTGTCAAGCGCTGCAACTTCTTCTTTTCCACCGATTAGAAGGTGTCGCCGGATAAAGCCTTTTTCGGTCTCCATGCCCAACTGCGCTGATTTCTCATGCAACTGTAATCTTTAGTGGCGGGGAGGATTATCGCCATCATAACCCTCCCCGCAGCCGGTCACATTTTATTGCCCGCCCTCGGTCTGCTTTATCGTAACGTAAATGTGTCCGCCGTTTCTGTACAGCAGGAGAAGGACCATATCGGAGGGCCCGATCTTCGAGACAATATTCTCATAGTCCTTCAACCCTTTTACCGGTTTTCGGTCTATTTCCTCTATGACATCATCCTTTGAAACAAGTCCGTATGAAGGACTTTCCTCGCTGACAGTGACGACAAGGACGCCTTCCAGGTCCGCCGGGATATTCAGGGCTGCTCTTAAGTCAGGTGTGATCTCCTGGACCTGAACTCCTCTCAGAACGTTGTTGTGCTCGACTTTAGCGACCGTCTTCTTTTCAGGGAACTCTCCCACAGTTACGGTGAGGGTTTCCTCCTTGCCCTGCCTGACCACCTTTGCCTGCACTGACTTCCCCGGCGCAGTATTGGCCACCATATTCCTGAGACCGGTCGTGTCCTCCACCGGTTTTCCGTCAAATTCAATGATCAGGTCCCCCCGCTTCAGTCCCGCCTTCCAGGCCGGGCCATTCTTCATAACGTCTGTCACAAGGGCCCCTTTTCCCTGTTCCACGCCGAAGGATTTCGCAAGCTCGGGGGTAAGGTTCTGTATTGTCACTCCGAGCCAGCCGCGAATCACTTTGCCGTACTTAATGATGCTCTGGGCCACCGAATCTGCCAGGTCGGACGGTATGGCAAACCCGATACCCATATAACCGCCGCTCGTCGAAAATATCGCCGAATTAATGCCGACAAGTTCGCCGTTTGCGCTGACGAGCGCCCCTCCCGAATTCCCGGGATTGATCGCAGCGTCGGTTTGTATGAAGTCTTCGTAAGCCGAGATGCCGATATTGGCCCTTCCCACGGCGCTGACTATGCCCATCGTGATCGTATGGCTCAGGCCGAAGGGATTTCCTATCGCAAGCACCACGTCGCCTGTTTTGAGCTTCGCCGAATCTCCCATCTTAATTGCGGGCAGGTCGGCGGCATTGACCTTTACTACGGCGATATCTGTTTGAGGATCATCGCCCACGACCTTTCCAATAAATTCCCTTTTATCGAAGAGTATGACCTTTATTTCCTCCGCGTTCTTGATCACGTGATAATTGGTCAGGATATAGCCGTCTTTCGACACGATCACTCCTGATCCGAGCGCTGAGGACTTGAACTTCTTCGGCACTCCGGGATGCTCGAATTCGTCGCCGAAGAATTTCTTGAAAAAGGGATTTCCGAAGAAATCTCCAAAAGGATGCTCTTTCATTGTAACTGTGGTGGTTGTGGATATGTTCACGACTGACGGGCTTGTCGCCCCCGCAACCTCTGACAGGTAATTGCTCATCTTGCCGAGGAATTCTTTTGCCTCAGGCGAAATCTCTTTGGCAAGAGCTGTCCCCTGAAAATGAAGCGACAAAGAAACGAAAAAACAGGCGAAAGAGATCAAGAATATCCTGAACACATTTTTTCTGGAATCAACGGTTTCCATTTCAAGTCTCCTTTAATGCGGCTCAGCGCGGGACGATCATTTGAAAGTCTTTAGTATATATTCGGCGATCGCCTTTGCGTTCTTCTCAGAGATAACGTTCTTGCCGAATTTCACCATGCCGGGCCCCGGGTTCCTCATCAATTTGATAATGTCTTCCTCCGTCTTAACGTTGTTCGCCTCCCGGTCTTTCGGATTGAGGGTCTTGGTGACAGTGACAACGTTCCCTCCGTCCGGATGGCATTTGCTGCAATGTTTCATGAACAACTTTTCTCCGAGACTTTGTTTGGAAGCCTCCTTTGCCGAAACCCCGGCAACCACAAAAAAACACACGGCCGAAAAAACGAAGAATAACAGCGCTGACCTTTTCATGCTTCCTCCTTCATTTAAGTAGTTTGAATGGTGACGTAGAAACTCCGGCCGCCTCTTCTTATAAGAAAGAGCACCGGCTTGCCCCTTCCGGTTCTTTGTATTGCGGAATTGTAACCATTTAGGTCCTTAACAGGCGTGCGGTTGACCTCTTTGATCACATCGCCGACCTTGATTCCGGCGTCGTCTGCAGGACTGCCGGGCCGTACTTCGACGACAACGACCCCGCTCCTGTCCGCTAACTGAAGCTCGCTCATTATCTGAGGAGTTATGCCCTGGACGGTCAGGCCGAGCCCTTCGGGAAGCGCCCGTGATGAAGCGGGGATTTTGCCTGCCGGCATCTCAGCTATCCTGACCGTAAGGCTCAGCTCCTTCGAGCTGCGTATGACCTTCACTGTAACTGACTTCCCGACAGGAGTTTCAGCTACGATAAAAGGAAGGTCCCCCACCTTCTTGATGTCCTTTCCATCAAAGGAAACGATAACATCTCCGCGCTTTATGCCTGCCGCATCCGAGGGTCCCCCGGGGACCACATCGGCAACGAGCGCTCCTTTCGCTTCCTTCAGCCCGAGGGCCTTTGCCAGCTCCGGCGTTATACTCTGGATGGACACTCCTATCCAGCCCCTTACAACCTTGCCTTTTTCCCTCAGCTGCGGGATGATCTTTTTCGCCATATTGCTCGGGATCGCAAAGCCGATACCCTGTCCCGAAGGGATGATGGCCGTGTTTATACCGATCACCTCCCCGCTCATGTTGATCAGCGGACCGCCGCTGTTGCCGGGGTTGATCGGGGCGTCCGTCTGCAGAAAATTGTCATAAGGTCCCGACCCGATGGCGCGGCCCGTCGCGCTGATTATGCCCTGTGTGACTGTCTCTTCGAGACCGAAAGGGTTGCCGATGGCAAGCACCCAGTCGCCCACCCTCTGCTGGTCCGAATCCCCGAGAGCAAGAGCGGGCAGGTCCTTGAAGAATGATGAAATCTTGATAAGGGCCAGGTCGGTCTTAGGGTCTCTTCCTATGACCCTTGCCTCATATTCCCTGCCGTCGGCGAGCTTGACCTTTATCTCGTCCGCGCCGTCGACGACATGATTATTGGTAATGATATATCCGGCCTTGTCGATAATGAACCCTGATCCGAGGCTCTGCTTTTTCAGTTCCTGGTCCGGTATCTCGCCGAAGAACCTATGGAAGAAATCCCCGAAGGGTCCTCCCTCGCCCTGCCCGAAGAAATGCCTGAAGGGGCGGCCCGGTACTTTTACTATCGAGGTAGTGCTGATGTTCACGACAGCGGGCTTCACCTTTGTCACGAGGTCGGCAAAAGACTTCGGAAAGCCCACTACAGTATATCCTCCTCTCATCTTCTCGCATCCTGCCTGCAAGGCTGTGAGACCGAAAAGAAGGACCGAAAAAAGGATGAGAGAAGTCGCATAAATAGAGCGGCGAATCTTCATATCGCACCTCCTTAATAATATTCAAAAAGGGAAACAGCAAGTTGTTTCCCTCATATGGCCCTTGAATAAGAGAAACCATGCGGGGACTTCACTGCGATGCCCTATATCAAATACTATCTCTTTGTCCGGAGTTGTCAAGCATAGGGAGATATCCTTCATTCACCACCTAA
>JAJYLU010000241.1 GCA_021787505.1 Nitrospirota bacterium
TTCTCTCCTGGGGTTTGACCTCCCTCTGAGGCTGAGCGCCACGCTGGGGCTCAATCACCCTTCTCTCCTGCGGTTTGACCTCCCTCTGAGGCTGAGCGCCACGCTGGGGCTGGATCACCCTTCTTTCCTGGGGTTTGACCTCCCTCTGAGGCTGCACACCACGCTGGGGCTGGATCACCCTTCTCTCCTGGGGTTTGATCTCTCCCCTTGGGGCAAGGCCACGTTCGGGTATTCCGGGCACGCCCCGCTCCTGAGGTTTGATCCGTTGTATGGTCGGTTTCCCTTTTCCGGGAGTTCTCGGCGTGCGCATAGTCTGAAGCGGCAACGAACCGGGTCTGGTTCCCGGCTTTAGAACGGACCTGTCGGGGGCCTTCACAAAGGGACGCGATTGCTTCAGATTTTTCAAATCAAGCTTCCTGACAGGCTGCGGTGGAAGTTTAGCAGTCGGAATCCGCTTGGTTGATGCGAAATAACTCTCCTTTGTAGGTCTTATGGAAGGCGCACCCGCCCTGAGATTATTCCTTGCAAATATCTGCCGCTGAATAACGTTCTGCTGCACCCTCATAATCTTCGGCGAAGCCGAGGCAAAGGTGCGGCGCTCAATAATTGTCGGCCCGTTATTGACATATACGTTCTTGTACACGTTGGTTATGTTGACCTGAGTGATATTGGTGATATTAACGCTGTGCCGGCCATAATAGCCGCGGCCGTAATAGATTTCTCCCGGAGCCAGCGGGACCCATCCTACATAATCCCCTGTCCCGACCCAACCGACATACCCCGGACCCCAGTATACATCGCCGGCAGCGGGCGGCACCCAGCACCAGCCAATGCGCGCTACGAAAGCCCATCTGCCGTAATGGTACGGCACCCATCCCCATGGATCAAACGAGACCCAGATGTACTCGCCGCCTCTCCATATCCATCTCCCCTGCCGGTAAGGCGCCCAATTTACTCCGACAGTGACCGTAGGAGTCCAGCAATAGCCATAATCAGGGACTTCGACCCAGCGGCCGTCGGTATCGAAGTCATAGGAATACGCCCTCAGTTCGGGAGGAAGATAACGCGAACTCACGCCCCTTCGCAAGATCCTGTCATTCCTTTTTTTGTTCCACCTTTCCCACTCGTCAGGCGGGCCCATCGGTGCGACCTCTCCGTTAGTATCCTGGCCCAGCGACACCATCTCGCCGGCGTTTACCCTTGTCCTTCCAAGCTGGTTTTCTGTCTCCACGTACCCCTTATAAACAGCAACGTCCGTGTACTGGTACTCGTCGGACATATCTATCCTGAAAACCGCCGGGTCAAAGGCGCGTGAAGACGCGTCGGGCGTGTCTATTTGTATGACGCTGCCCCGGGGGGCATCAAAATATACGTAGGCGTGTCCCTGCGAAAGATAAAACTGGGAAGAGTCCTTGTCTGTCGCAAGTATCTGGAGGGCAGAGTTTTGATCGAGTCTTATATATGTCCCATAGTTGAGCTGCAGCTCGACCCTTCCGCCCTGAGGGACCCAAATCTGATCCCCCTCCATGGCCGGCCCGTTCAAAGAGGCGGGTCCCCAGTCGCCGGAATCGGCTGTCTTGATCTGGACATCGCCTTCGAGAAGACTTATGCGCATCCAGCCTGAATCGGCAGGCAAGGCATAAGAAGGAGCCAGAAATATCAAAATGGCGACCATGACGAAAGAGCGAACCTTCATGTGATTTCCTCCTTGCAAGTGCAGAACATGAGCAAATTATTTTGATATATATTATGGCATATTCGGACAGATGTTAAGCCTTTTAGAATTAAATTTTCTTCATCATCGGGAACGCTCGAAGAAACTGACCCGCAAAAGCTTCTCATTGGAAACAGGTCGGCGACAATAACGCCTCTTCGTCCTTTATGCCTTCCTGATCAGACGAAGAAGAAACAGGAGGACTATGGCTCCGATGGTCGCCACTATGAGACTGCCGAGCAGTCCGCCTCCGGGGAAAAGGCCCAAAGAGCGAAAGAGGAAACCTCCGATCAGTGCGCCGATCACGCCCACAATGATGTCTCCGATGACGCCGAAGCCGCCGCCCCTCATCAACTGTCCCGCCAGCCACCCCGCGGCGAGGCCTATCAAGATGAACCAGAGGAATTCCATTACGTCCTCCTTCCCGCCGGTCTGAACGTTAAGCTCCCAAAGGGGAGGTCCTCAACGGATGCCCTTCGGGAGCGAGTTTTGTGCCTCAAAAAAGAAAAATGTCTCTTTTCAGCGGCTTACTTTTTCTCTTCGACCTTCAACAGACTCTTAACGGACTTCACTCCTCTGAGCCCCCTGATCTTCCCGACAAGCCGCTCCTCGGTCTCCCTGCTGTTCACAAAGCCTGTAAGCACAACGTTGCCTACACTTGTTTCCACGTCGATCTTGAGATAATGAGCCTGCGGGTCTTTGATGATGATCGCATTGGCTTCGGCGGTAATGGTGTTGTCATCGATATTTTCGCCCGCGGTTTCGCCCGTCAGTGATGCGCAACCCGAAAACAGGGTCAGCCCCAGCAGCAGTAATAACGTAAAGAAAAAAAGGTACTTCATCTCTCTCCTCATGTCCTTCCTCCTTTTTTGGGGTAATCAGTCATCCGGCTGAATAATGCCGGATCGAAAGTGCCCTTTTGTCTCACTTTATCATGCCTCTGAAAAAAATCAATTAATTTTTCTTTGGAGTTTTGCTGAAACCCGACGGATCGTCCAATCGGACGCCTCTTTGAGCCGGCGCAAAAAAAGGGGGGGAAAGTTCCATATCAATTTTCACGACGTCGCTTTCCGGTTTTATCTTTTCATGAGGTGCGTAAAATTCTCAGGGATCTGTGCGGTTGCGAACCAAGGCAAGACAAAGAGCGCGGAGAGAGAGGACAGGAGCGTGCCCAGGACGACCGAGAAGCCGAATCGCTGGGTGGGAGGAAAACCGGATAGGACAAATATCCCGAAACCTGCGCAGACAACGCTCATGGAATAGAGAAAGCCCTCCGACGAGTGCAAAGGGGACCGCCCCCTGATAGCATCACGCCGGCCATGCATAGGGAGACCTGCCCCGCCTCGAAAGGAATCGGTCTCAGGGATTTCGAGGCAATCGATGGGCGATGGCTGGAAGCGCTCACGCTATACGCCAACGCGCGGGGACCGGACGGCATAACCCCTTTCTGGACCACGACTTTTTTTACGTATGTTGAAAGCAGCTGCGACGGCTTGAGCGACGAGTATAATAGCCGCGTCGAAGAAGCGATCAGGAGGCAGGGCCGCACGGATACCTTTCGAGCCTTTCAAGCCTTAAGCGAGCGGTATGGGAAAAGAGGCCGGCAATAATCCTGGAGATGCGTGAAACTTTAGAAGCGCAGGACAAGCGAAGTCGGGCGCGAAATCTTCTTAGTTTATTCACCATTCAATGAGATAATTTAGGTAAAAGAGTGGGTCATGAAGATGAAGAAGGTTACCAATAAATAGCATTGACCTGTAAGTGTACAGTCCATGTTAAGACTTCCAGAGGACGCATAGCGATTCGATGAGAATCAGCACAAAAAAAGGGGATGATGTGGAGAACAAATGAAAGTCACCGACCCGGTCTGTCATATGACAATCGACGATAGCGAGGCGGTCGCTACGTCGGCATACAAAGGCAAGACGTATTATTTCTGCTCTAAATCCTGCAAGGAGGACTTCGATAAAGATCCTGAAGCTTACCTTGGGGACAAGACGGCCGCCGGAAAGATTTCCGAGGCTGGAAAAGAAGTTGCCCACACCTGTCCAATGCATCCTGAGGTGAAGAAGCCCGGACCGGGGGCCTGTCCGAAATGCGGGATGGCCCTGGAGCCGGCGGAGCCGTCAATTCCCGTCAGTAAGATCGAATGGACCTGTCCGATGCACCCCGAGATCGTCCGCGATGCTCCCGGCAGCTGTCCGCTCTGCGGGATGGCCCTTGAACCGAACACAGTGACCGCCGAAGAGGAGGAGAACCCTGACCTCATAGACATCACGCGGCGGTTCAAGGTCAGCGTCGTACTCACGGTGCCCGTCTTTTTGATTGCTATGCGGCATCTTATTCCGGGTCTATCGTTCGTCGGAGGCCTCGTCCCCACCTCATTGCTTACCTGGGCCGAACTCGTTCTCTCGACGCCAGTGGTCCTATGGTGCGGGTGGCCCTTCTTCGTAAGGGCGTGGCAATCT
>JAJYLU010000242.1 GCA_021787505.1 Nitrospirota bacterium
CCTGCGGCGACGTTGCGAGGGACACTGTCATTGCAGTGGAAAACACCTCATGCTGTCTGATCAAAAAGGAAATCGTGCTCGGGCTTTTGAAAACGAATGCAGAATTTTCCGAGTTCTGTTTCAGGTCACGGCTGAAACGGCTCCTTGACATGACCTATCGGGAGATGCGCGACAGGACCCTTCTGTACGGGGGAGGAGACAAGCTCCTTTTTACCAATGTCCTGAAAGACCTTGCCACCAAAGAGGTGATCACGGCCCCGGAGGACATAAGCATACGGGAGGCGGCCGAGATCATGGCCGAGCGCAGGATCAGTTCGCTGGTCCTGCTCGACTCCCGCGGTTTTCCCTCCGGCATGGTCACCGACAGGGACCTCAGGGACAAGGTCGTCTCCAAAGGCAGGGACGTTACGGGAAGAGTGGGGGATATTATGAGCGCCACGATCATCAAATCGGAGGCTCGCGATTACTGCTTCGAGGCGCTCCTGAAAATGATACGGTATAACATACACCACCTTTTGGTCGTCGACAAGGGGGAGATGAAGGGGATCATTACCAATCATGACCTCATGATGCTCCAGGGGACATCTCCTCTGTCCGTCGCCGGGGAGATCGAGGGCCAGGACACGATAGACGGATTGGTGCCTGCATCGAAGAAGATCGGCAAGATCATCACCTTGCTCATCAGGGAGGGGGCAAAGGCGAGTCATATCACGAGGATCATGACCGAGATAAACGACAGGCTCCTGAAAAAGGTCCTCGAAATTACCGAGAAGAAACTCGGGCCACCTCCCCTTGGCTATTGCTGGATCGTATTCGGCAGCGAGGGGAGAAAGGAGCAGACCTTCCGGACGGACCAGGACAATGCTATTATTCATGAAGACCCGAAAGACAACGCCGAAGAAGCGGCGGCGTATTTTTCCGAGTTTGCCGTGCATATGAGAGAGACGCTTGCAAAATGCGGTTTCCCTCCCTGCAGTGCCGACTATATGGCGAGCAACCCGCAATGGCGCCAGCCATTGAGCGTCTGGAAGAAATATTTCTCGGACTGGGTAAACAGCCCTACCCCGGAGGCCATACTCCGGTCCCTCATTTTTTTCGATTTCAGACCGGTCCACGGCAATCTCCTGCTCGCTGAACAACTGAGGGCGTTTCTGGGCCACCAGATCAAGGGGAACGCCCTCTTCCTTGCCCATATGACCAATATCGTGCTCCAGAACAGACCTCCTCTCGATTTCCTGGGAAGGATCAGCTGCGAAAAGAAAGGCGCACATAGAGGTAAGTTCAATATCAAAGTCAACGGGCTCTGTCCCATCATCGATATTGCAAGACTCGCCGCGCTCGAAACAGGGATGTATCACACCTCCACCCTTGCGAGGCTCGCAGGAATGAAAGAAATGGACAGCGCGGTCGGCAGGTTCTCGCTTGAGCTTGAACAGGCCTTTGAGTTCCTCATGTCACTGAGGCTCCGGCATCAGTTCGAGCAGATTCAGGAGGGGACAGACCCTGACAATTTTATCGATCCCCATTATCTGGGGGATATGGAAAGGACAATGCTGAAGGTCACGTTTAAACTCATCTTGTCCGCTCAGGAAGCGTTAAGGAAGCAGCACGACGCAGTGATGTCCACATAGTCCCCGGCCCGGGGCTTTTGTTGGAAAGAGGCACATAATGGGATTTTGGCAACGCTTTCAAAAGCGGCTGCAGACGAGCCGGCATTAACACCTCACTCCCTCTCAAGCATGGTTTCAGTTTCGTCTATTATAGCGACTGCCGTTGCCTTATCTTTCACTACAATGTTCTTTTCTGCATCCACGCTCATCTTTGTCGTTTTCGGGGTTATCTTTTCGAGGTTTATGTAAATGTCTAATTCAGAGGTTTCTGCAACAATCATTACTCCATCTCCTGTTTCTATTCTCTCCACGTATTTGATCTTCATTTTCATGAGTGCGAGACGGTTCGCGAATTCAAGCTGATCGATCGGAGAAACTATGGTCTTATATGCGACATTTGCAACGGTATATGCGACTCCAGCGCTTGCACCTGTAACCAGCACACTGGTACAGCCTGACAGAAGCAGGAGCCAAAATATGTAAAATGGATTTTTTTTCTCTTGCTTCATAGCTTCATAAAAGCCATTTTACTTTAAGCTATCTGATTAGTCAAAAGATCAACGCTGTACGGTCGGCGACGTGCCAAGGTCGCGGGAATTGGGAAAGAGGTTCACACAGAAGCCGCGGTAACGGTGATTCGAAAAATTATGCGTCATTCACCAATATCATTATCAGGGATGTTATTCTTAAATAAGTTCCTTGTAAGCCGTGCCGCACGGCTGAAACGGAAACAGAGGAATTAAGACTCAGAATAGGAGGATATTATGAAAAAGTCGCTCGGTGCCAGAACACTCGCTCAGCCCGCGCCTGTTTGGGTTGTCGGAAGCTATGACGCGCAGGGCAAGCCGAACATCATGACTATTGCGTGGGGCGGAATATGCTGCTCACAACCTCCATGCGTCACCATTTCCCTCCGCAAGGCTACGTATACGTATGAGTGCATCAGGGAGCGCAAAGCATATACCGTTAACATCCCTTCGGCTGCGCTGGTAAAAGAGACGGACTATGTCGGTACCGTTTCGGGAAGGGCTGTCGACAAGTTTGCCATGACGAAGCTTACCCCTGTTCGGAGCGAGCTGGTCGACGCCCCCTACGTACAGGAATTCCCTGTTGTGATCGAGTGCAGGTTGCTTCACACTCTGGAGATCGGGCTCCATACGCAATTCATTGGCGAGATCGCGGACATCAAGGCCGAGGAGTCGGTGCTCGGCGATCAGGGCATGGCGGACATCCTGAAGGTCAGGCCGCTTATTTTTGATGCCGGACAGGGCGCCTATTACGGCATCGGCGAGCGTATCGGCAAAGCCTTTTCGATCGGCAAAAGAGCGTAGGTCAAGCCTGAATAATTATTTGTCGATTGCGGGTACGACTGAAAATCGTAAGGGACTCGCATGCACCTCTTTCCTGACGGAATAAATCAGTCCAGGAAGAACGTCCCCAAGGTTCAACATTAATGAGTTTTTCTTTCAAACCGTTCCATCGAGTAAAACATCATCCCTGCCATTAGAACCATAAAGGCTATCACGACCCAGTGATCCACCCCAAGGACACTTGGCAGCGTAGCCGTGCCCAGGCCTGACGACATATAAAAATGTTCGAGGGCCGGATAGACTACGGCAAACAGCAGTGACCCGGCAATCATCCCGAACATGGTGACCAGGGCGTCGAGCCTCCCGCTTGCGAGACCGGCGACGGCCGTACCGGGACAATATCCCGCAACCAGGTAGCCCAGGCCGAATAGGGCCCCTCCGACCAGCTGCGGCCAGAAGAATGCCGGCACGATCCAGAGCCTCGTCATGTCGAGGAGTTTCAGGTCACCCAGCAGGTACAGGCCCGAGGAGGCGACGAGCATCGCAGTGAACATCGCCTTCGGCACTGCAAAATCTTTCAAATAAAACACTCCGGTAAGCTTGTGGGGATTGCCCAGGCCTCCTCTTTCGAGAAACAATCCGAAGAAGAATCCTACGACCAGGGCAACAATAAGGCTTGCGCCTTCGCCGAAAAGACCATATTCATAAAGTGGAGAGTTCATGACCACATCCTCCTGAAAACGGCAGCGAAGATAAAGCCGCTTACGAACATCGCTATCACAAATACCCATCCTGCTACCGCCAGTTGGGCACCCCCGGTAAGGGCGACTCCGCTGGTGCACCCCCGCGCAAGCCTCGCGGCGAAGCCCAGCAGGATGCCGCCGCTCAGAGCGGTGAAGAGCCTGCCGCCGCCGGTCATGTGCGAAGGCTTGTCAAATTTCAGCCTGAAGCTCCGGCTGAGAAGCGCTCCGGTGAGCGCGCCTACGAAAAGGCCGAGGATCTCGAAAACCATCCAGTCCTTCAGTGGAGAACCGCTGCCGAGATAGTGCGAAAAATATTTCAGGCCTCCCGCGTATTCAGGATCTATTTTCTGCGTGGCCACCGCAGAGACGATCGAAAACGCGCTCGATGCTCCGAGACCTTTTCCCATTACGTAAAATGTGGCGAGGAGGGTCAATCCGAGGCCGATACCCGATACATAGGGAGACCAGAAACTGTTCTTTTTCATTCTGCAGTCCTTTATATAGGTTTACATCT
>JAJYLU010000243.1 GCA_021787505.1 Nitrospirota bacterium
GATACTTAGCGCCCAATTCCATATCGCCAAGCCCGTATTGGCTCGGACCATCATGAGGCGCCGAATAGGCCATCGGGACTATGGCGTGGACCTGCATATCGGGTATCAAGCCATAGTTGACCTCCACATGCGGAAGAGTGGCCGAAATTCCTTCATGCTTGTTGTGCTCCCACTGCGAAGCAGCATAGACTTCCCAATGAAGATACTCAACAGGCTCCGGATCATCCGTAAAAAAGGGAGGTCCCGCCCATGCCGGAGAAGAAGGCAATAAGGCCATAAGAGTGAGAATAAATACAGCGCCGCAGATGCGGCGATAAAAGCCGGTCCGCTCCGCTAAATTCACTTCCGCTAAATTCACTGGGCCACCAGTTCAACCCGGCGGTTTTTGGCCCGTCCGTCCTCACTCTTGTTGGAGGCGACAGGGGCCGTAGGCCCGGCGCCGAAGGGGGTCAGGCGCGTGGCGGCGACAGCATTCTTATTTACGAGGTCATTTACCACCGCTGCGGCACGGGCCTGGGAAAGCTTGATGTTGTAATCGAAAGCGCCGACATTGTCGGTGTGTCCCACAACGTAGAGCTTGAGTTTGGGTTCGGCCTTGAGCAGCTTTACGATCCCGGCTATGGCCGGCGCGGACTCGGGCTTGATCTCTGCCTTGCCGGTGTCGAAATAGATGCCGTAGACGGCGGCCTTTCCGCTTTCCTTGATGCTTCCGGCCAGACTTTCGGCAGAGGCCGCCACATTCTGTTTCATCAACTGCTTTTCTACAATAGTGAGGTTGTACATCCCGTTGTTGGCCCCGGACACCTGGGCCCATGCCTCGGTATCGCCCTTAACCACTTTCAGGGTGACATACTGGGCGCCGCCGTCTTCGAATTCGTAAATGGTTTTCCCGCCGATGGCCCTGGCGGCGTTAGTATAGTTCCGAATGACCTGCAGGCCGCTGGGTATCTTGATGCCGTCGTTGGCGTAGTAGACCGCAGTGTAATGACGACCTTCCACCGCCTGGCTCTTGCCTGACCCGACAGGAAACTCGTAGCGATCAAAGTCCAGTACCTCGGAGCTGTAGATATGAAAACCGGGCATGCGGCTGAAGAGGGACGGGTCTTTGCAGCCCTGGCAGTCGTTAGGGTCGCCGGCAGCCATGATCTTATGCACAGGAATTACGCAAAAAATCAAAAGTAGAATTCCAATAAATCGTTTCATGATAGAGCCTCCTTTCATATTTGCACTCATATGCAGTGTGAATCGGATAGCGAGCGCATTCCTCGCAGCTCTGCTGCGGGGTTCTTCATTTTATCATAAAAAAATATCCATACGAACCTTATAATGCTGTGGCGACGGATATTAACCAAAAGCAGGCATCGAAGGCAAGTCCGCACATCCTCAGGGCATATCAAGAAACCGGGGTCGGAGCCGTCCCCCAACCGCTTCCATGCGGAAGGTCCCTGATATCGGGCAATATCAGGTTATGACGTCCACGTCGATCATGAACTGCGGGACGAGCAGGCGGATTAGAAAGGCGCAAGGAAATAATAACCAGCGCCATGGGGAGCCGGAGTGTTATGGTCAGGAACTTCAGCCCGGTCTCCCGCCCGTCACTCACAGCGGCGCGACAGGCATATTCTTCTCCTTCCAGACCGAGAACCCTTCCGAATAGATCAGTATGTTTGTATGCCCGGTATTTTTCGCCTTGTAAGCCCATTTCCTGCATGTATCGGATTGCACGTCGTTGCAGTAAACTACCAAAAGGGCGCCCTTGTCCCTGGGAAGCAGGCGAGCCGATTTCTCGAAATCCTTTTCCGGGATGCTTATTGCACTGGCAATATGGGCTTCGTCGTATTCCTCTTTTGTCCTTGCATCGATAACCATGAAGAGCCTTTCCCGCCCGGCTTCAAGCCTGTATGCATTATCCACTACCATCGAATGGAGCTGAGCAGTGCCGATCATCTTATAATCAGACCCGGCGTAGGAATTAGAAACGAGGGCTAAGGTAAAGATAAAGAATGCGATCAGTTTCTTTTTCATTTTTCCTCCTCTAAAGCAGTTTTGTTATATGCGGGCCATCACGATGATCGTTGTCATCGGCATCCGGAGCGATCCGTCCGGTCGTGCGAACTGTCCCGCTGCTCGGGCGATTGCATCCCAGATCTCGTTTTGCTTTTCTGGCGGTTGGTCCGCTATCAGCATCTTTACCGGAGCAGAGACGTCTCTGGTGAACCGGGTGAATTCGCCGGCTGATTCGAATCCAGCCATAAGCGTCAGCTCTTCTATGTGCGGTTTGGCGAACCCGGCTTCCGAGAACTTTCGCATCAGATCTTCTTTATCCGACAGGCTGAACACTCCGGGTCCGGCCGGAGGCCTGCGCTGCAGTACCTCTCCCGCAATTTTCATCGGAAGGCTAAGGGGAGGGACTTTTTGCGGCTCGCCCCATACGGCGGCAACAATTCGTCCATCCGATGCAAGCTTTTGACGCATTCTTTCGAGTGCAACTTTGAGGTCAGGCAGGAAGAACAATCCCCAACGGCACAGGATAGCGTCAAAATGTCCCTGTAACCGATCGACTGCTTCCGCGTCCATCTGACGAAACTCAATGTTGTTAAGGCCCAGTTGGTCGGCCCGCTTGCGGGCGATGGCGAGCATCTTGGATGAGAGGTCCGTGGCTACGACCTTCCCGTCCGGTCCGATCAGACGGGCCGCGGTAATTGCAGGTTCGCCGATCCCTGTTGCCAGATCCAGGACCCGCTTCCCGGGACTGAGCGCCGCCGACTCTACGATCCTGTCACTTACGACCTGGACGTTCCGCTCGAACATAGGCCACCATTTCTCCCATTCAGAGGCAACGTTGTCCCATGCTTGACGCTGCCTGTCCTTATATTCGACAGTATCTTCTATCAGAAGGGTCATAGAATTGACTCCTTTATTTGAGGCCGCACTTGTTCCAAAAGATCAAGCCGGGGCAAATCCCCGTTATGCCTGCAAAAAGCATAAGGCCCATAGGCACATATAATACCCAGGATGCCTTATCAAAGCCGGTCTTCCAGATTCCGGCGCCGATGACGGCTGCTACAGTCAAGAAAAGCATTCTTAGAGCGGTCATAATATCCTCCTTGTTTAACGTTTTTGAAGACTCTTTGACATATGAGTGGATTTCAGGAGATATTTGTGACAACTCAGAGGAGATTTTTCCAGTAATCTTTCCGGGGGAGGACCAGTTCGGACTTCTTGTAGAAACTGACCCGGCTGATTATTCTATCGATTTTCTCATATTCCTCAGCAAGATTGACTTCACTGACATGCCTCTTTATACGGCAGCGGCAATTTCCTCCCGGGTTATAGATCATGCAGTTGTCCCTGAGAAATGAATTTATTCGTTTACGGCTTCTCGAGGTCATCCGCCGGACCGCGGCTTGCTCCTTCTCCAGAATGCGGGCTATCTCTTCATATTCCAATTCCACGACGTCTCTGAAGATATGGGCCAGACGGGTCTCGTTGTCTACGCAGTGGAGCATGGCAGTGACGCATTTGTCGCACATCTGCTTGACCCATATAGTTTTATCGAGGTCGGTATTATCCGGCGGATCGATATCTTCCATGCTGAAATAGTCTTTAACGAAACGCATGGAATAGGTCCTCTCATTGACCGCATAGTCCGCGGCGATGCGGCGGGTGATCGCGTAGATCCATGTGGAAATCTTTGATTCACCACGGAAGGAGGGGAAGCTTTTGACGAGCTCGACCCAAACCTGCTGCGCTGCGTCCCGCGCGAGGTCTTCGTCCATTATCATCCTGCGGCAAACCGAAGTAACAAGTTTCCCATACCGGTCTGCGATATCGTCAAGCGATATGCTGTGACTTGTCTCTGTTTCCGGATTCATGAGCGCTGTTTGACTATAGCATATCCAGGCGAAAAGAACTGCTTATTGAACGTCGTGCAGAAAAAGACTTAAAGAAACTTGAGGTGTCCCTGTTCCCCGTCGTCGTAGAGAAAATAAAATCCCTATCCAAAAATCCTCATCCCGCTGGCAGTCGCAAATTATCAGGGTCTCAGGGCGGGTGGATATGCAGATGCGGCGAATCTCCTAAAGCCTTCTCCTGAAGATCATCGCAAATCGTTCTTTGATTTTTTCGAGGAAAGGCCTCTTTGACCATTCATCTATCTTTATCTCCGTCGAGTTC
>JAJYLU010000244.1 GCA_021787505.1 Nitrospirota bacterium
GGACCCCATACTCTTCCCCAAGGCTAAAGGTGACTAGATGGAAATCACGCTGCTTCTCCTTATAGAGGGGCAGGACCTCTTCGGCCAGCCCCGAAGCAGGAAGATTTATCTCGGACATATTTCTTGCACCTCCTCTTTTAACAAAAGTAAGGAATGAGAAGCAAAGGACAGGGGAAGGGGCCGATGGTTAAAGTCATTGACTCCTGGCTCCTGGCTCCTCACTCTTCACTCCTCACGGTACGTTGGTTCCAAAAAGCCGTTACATCGGCAATCAGTACGATCCTGCCGTCGCCGAGTATAGAAGCGCCCGCTATCCCGTATGATTTACCAAACGTCTCATCGAGGGGCTTGATAACGATCTCCTGCTGTCCCCTCAGGCGGTCTACCGCAAGGGCAAGCCTCCTTCCCGCCCGGCTGAGGACAATCAGATAGCACTTGCCGTGCTTTCTGACGCCTATGTTAAAAAATTCGCCGAGTCGGACAACCGGCAAGACTTGTTCCCTGGACTCTATAACCTCATGGTTATTGATCACATGGATGTCCTCTTCCCTTACCTTGATGCTCTCGTCCACTGCGCTCATCGGGATCGCAAACACCTTTCCCCCGGTCTCCACCATCAGGGCCGGAATGATGGCGAGGCTGAGCGGCAGTTTTATCGTGAAGGTCGTCCCTCTTCCGGGGACACTGTCGACGGCGATCTGGCCGTTCAGTTTCGCGATCTTCCGGCTGACCACGTCAAGTCCGATCCCCCTGCCCGAAAGATCGGTTGCCTCCCTCTTTGTCGAAAGACCCGCGGAGAAGATCAGCGATAAGACAGTCTCCTTGTCGTAAACTTCGTCGGGCTTGAGCAGCCCCCTTCCCACAGCCGCCTCGCGCACGCTTTCGGCATCGATCCCCCTGCCGTCGTCGCTCACCCTGATGATCACGTAATTGGACTCCTGCCCGGCTGAAAGCGTAATGACGCCCCGACGGTTTTTCCCCTTCCTCACCCGTTCCTGCATATCTTCTATGCCATGGTCGACCGCATTACGGATGATGTGGAGCAGCGGTTCCTCAAGTTCGTCTATCACGGTTTTGTCGAGTTCCGTCTCCTCCCCTTCAAAGGTGAGTTCAATCTCCTTCTCCTGAAGCCGGGAGAGGTCCCTCACCATTCTCGGAAACTTACTGAAGACGTGCAGCACCGGAAGAGTCCTTGCCCTCATGATGCCTTCCTGCAGCCCCGCGATCGTCTTACCCATAAATTCGAGGCCCCCGCTTAGTTCCTTAAAGAGCGACTTGTCCCCTACCGCTCCCCGTATCTGCGTCCCGATCTGGTTAAGTCTGGTTTTATAGATGACAAGTTCTCCCACCAGGTTCAGAAGGTCGTCGAACCTTCTGAAATCGACCTTAATCGTGTCCGTCTTCGTGCCGAGATAAGACGTGAGATCGACCTCCCTTCTCGGGCGTACGCCGCCGGTCCCCCGCAGCCTCTCCTGGATCACCATGATATGTTCCGTCAGGTCAGGTCTGCTAGCCGGGTCACGTCCTAGCGCGCGGAGTACCTCCCTGATCACGCTAACACTGTCAAAGAGGACGTCGATCACCGTCCCGAGGTCGACCTCGTTCTCGACGACCTTCTTGAGGATTTCCTCTACATGATGCACGTAATCTTTGAGGGATTCCAGCCCCATCATCCCGGAGTTGCCCTTCAGCGTGTGGAGCGGCCCCAGGGTACTCCGGATGACCTCCTCCCGGTACCCGTTTTTCTCGATAGAAAGGAGCGCACCGTCGAAAAGACCAAGATGCGTCTCTGCGTCATCCAGAAAATCCCTTATCAGCTCGGAATATTCCATCTATCCGTTCTTCATAGCCGCGAGGAAAGGAGGTTTTTTCGCAAGCACCTTTTCGATCAACTCATAAAGCATATGGGGCTTGAACGGCTTTACGACGTACCCCCATGCGCCCAGCTTCAGGGCCCGCAGCGTGTCCTCTTCCCTCCCTTCGGTGCTGATCACGATGATCGGGACCTGACGGTAGAGGTTTTCCTTCTTCAGTTTCTCCATGAACTGGATGCCGTTCATCACCGGCATATTGATGTCGAGAAGAATAAGGTCGAAATTCTTCTCCCGCGAAAGGATATCGAGCGCCTCCAGTCCGTTCATCGCATCAAAGATCTTGCAGCCTTCGTAGCGGTTGAGCACCAGTCGATACATGGAATGGATCAGCTGGGAATCATCCACTACCAGCAACTTCTGTAACTCGAGCATTTCTCCTCCTCTTCTCCCTTGGCGCCTCTCATAAATTCGCGTTCTGTGCCGACGGCAGTATTATGTCGAGGGGCCCGATTTTCGAGACGAGATGCTCGATGTCGATCGGCTTTTCATAATAGTAATAGGCCCCGCGGCTGTAAGCTTCGTCCCTCATCTCATCCGATCCGTATGCGGTCATGATGATGACCTCGGTGGAAGGACTCACTTCCTTTATGTAACTGAGAAGTTCGAGCCCCTCAATGCCGTACATGCCGCTCAAGCGGATATCGGCGATCACAAGGTCGAACGGGTAACGTAAAAGCGCCTCCTCCGCCTCCTCGATCCGGCTGCTCGTTATGACGACGGTGTCTTTCCTGCTCAGCACGTGTGAAAGCGTCAGGAGAATCGTGGGTTCGTCGTCTACTATCAGTATCTTCTTCATTCCTGCATACCTCCCTGATGGTGTTGCAATCGAAGATTCATCAAGCAAATCCGATGCCTGAAAGGGAAACTAAGGAGAAGCGGCCACGAGGGAAGGAGGACCGCCGCATATCATTTGAATTTTCAAGGCTTTCCGGACGGAGGGGAAGAGGTCAGCAGAAAGGAAAGGGGGAAAGGTGCCCGGAATTCGGACAACGCTGCACGACTATCGGTCAGCTCAGCTTGTATTCTTTGATCTTCTCGCCGAGAGTGGAACGCGCGACCCCCAGGATCTGGGCAGCCCGCGTCCTGTTGCCTTCGGTCAGCCTCAGAACGCTTTCTATATGTGCCTTTTCGACTTCGGTGAGGGTGAGGGACCTTTTCGCTGCGGTCTTCGGTTCGGACAGCGCCAGATGTCTTGTCGATATGTCGCCATGCGTACAGAGGATCGCCGCCCGTTCGATCGCGTTTCGCAACTCCCTCACGTTTCCCGGCCACGAGTAAGAACAAAGCACCTCCATCGCGTCGGGCGTAAAACCGCCGATTTCCCTCTTCCCCATCGCATTTTTGATCTCCTCGAGCTGAAAACCCGCGATAAGAGGTATGTCCTCAGGCCTTTCCCTAAGTGGCGTTATCGTCAGAGGGATCACGTTGAGCCGGTAAAAAAGATCTTCCCGGAACGCGCCCTCCTTCACGAGCCTGTCCAGATTCCTGTTGGTGGCAGCGATCACACGGACGTCGACGCCGATGTCCCGCGTTCCGCCGAGCCGTTTCAGCGTCCTGTTTTCGAGCACCCTCAGGATCTTCGCCTGTGCGCTCCCCGGCATGTCCCCGATCTCGTCCAGGAAGAGCGTACCGCCGTCGGCCAGCTCGAAGAGCCCCTTCTTCGTCTTCTTCGCGTCAGTGAACGCCCCGGACTCATACCCGAAGAGTTCGCTTTCTACGATGTCGGCCGGTATTGCAGCGCAGTTGATGTCCACAAAAGGCTTTCCCGCCCTGGCGCTGAGGGCGTGGATATTGCGCGCAACGAGCTCTTTCCCGGTTCCGGTTTCTCCCTGTACCAGCACCGTAGTCAGGGGATTGGACGCTAGCAGATTAATCATATGAATAAGGCCCTGGGTATGTTTACTCCGGCCGGCTATGGGATAGGGAGACTCCCTGTGGAGCACCGACTCCTGCCGTATCTGTTTTATGCTGAGACTCTTGTCGACGACAATCGCAAGTTGATCGAGATCGATCGGTTTTTGGAAATAATATTCGGCCCCGAGTTTCATCGCCTTCACCGCCTCTTCGACCTCTCCGTAGCCGGTCATCACGATCACGGATATCTCGGAGTAGTCCGACTTGACCGCCCTGAGGACTTCTATCCCGTAAAGGTCCGGCAGCCGCAAATCAAGCAGGACGATATCGGGGACCTCCTTCAGAGCCACCGAGAGCCCCTCCCGGCCGGAAGCAGTCGTGATAACACCGTACCCCCT
>JAJYLU010000245.1 GCA_021787505.1 Nitrospirota bacterium
TTTCACGCCTATGATTCCGTATGTAGTCCTTGCCTCGGCGAATCCGTAATTGATATCGGCCCTGAACGTATGGAGGGGCACCCTGCCCTCCCGGTACCATTCGGTCCTCGCGATTTCTGCGCCTGCGAGCCTGCCCGAACAGGTGATCTTGATTCCCTGTGCCCCGAACCTGAGGGCCGAAGCGACCGCCTTCTTCATCGCCCTCCTGAAGGCCACCCTTTTTTCGAGCTGCAGCGCGATATTCTCGGCCACAAGCTGGGCGTCGATCTCCGGCTTTCTGATCTCCTTGATGTCGACCAGCGCCTGCTTCCCGCTCATCAGCTCGATGTCCTTGCGGAGTTTTTCGACCTCGGAGCCTTTTTTCCCGATAATGATGCCCGGCCTCGCCGTATAGATGATCACCCTGATTTTCTGACCGGCGCGCTCGATCTCGATCTTCGAGACGCCCGCATGGAAGAGCTTATCCTTGATCTCTTTCTTGATCGCGATATCTTCAAGTAACTGGCCGGCGTATCCCTTCTTGAGAAACCACCGTGAATCCCATGTCCTTGTTATGCCTAATCTAATCCCTACGGGATGCGTCTTCTGGCCCAAAATCTCCTCCTGATTATTCCTCTGTTAATATCAAGGTTATATGGCAGGTCTTCTTCCGGATGACGTTCGCCCTGCCCATCGATCTCTGTTCTACTCTCTTCATCATCGAACCCTGGTCGACAAACGCCTTGCTGACGACCATCGCCTCGGAATCGGCGTTGGCATTTTTCTGTTCCGCGTTGGCCATGGCCGACTTCAGTATCTTCTCTATGTGATGTGACCCCCGGTAGGGCATGAACCTGAGGGAAATCAGCGCGTCACCGGCCTTCTTCCCACGGATGAGGTCCACGATCCTCCGTGCCTTCCTCGGGGTGATCCTTGCATATTTCAAAATCGCCTTTGACTCCATCTCATCAACCCTTTACCGTTGTAGTCTTTGCCGAGCCCGAATGGCCCTTGAACGTCCTCGTCGGCGAGAATTCACCGAGTTTATGCCCGACCATATTCTCCGTAACATATACGGGGATGAATTTTTTCCCGTTGTGGACGGCGAACGTATATCCGATGAACTCAGGCAGGATCACAGAACGTCTTGACCATGTCTTGATCAGCTTCTTCTCGCCTGAGTTGACCATCTCTCTCACTTTCTTCATGAGCTTCTCGTCGACAAACGGGCCCTTTTTTAATGACCGTGGCAATTTACTTCCTCCTCTTCACGATGTACATGTCAGTCCTCTTGCTGTTCCGCGTCTTTATGCCCTCGGGCTTGCCCCACGGCGTGCACGGAGGTCTCCCGCCGGAACTCTTACCCTCACCGCCGCCGAGCGGGTGGTCCACCGGGTTCATGGCAACACCCCTCACGTGAGGCCTCTTCCCTATCCACCGGTTCTTGCCTGCCTTGCCGAAGGAGATGTTTTCGTGGTCGGGGTTGCTCACCTGTCCGATGGTGGCCATGCATTTTGCCGGCACCAGCCTCACCTCGCCTGATGACATCTTCACCTGAACATAGTCTTGCTCTTTGGCGATCAGCTGGGCCTGCCCGCCGGCGCTTCTGACGAGCTTAGCGCCCTGTCCTGGACGGAGTTCAACATTATGGATGAACGTACCGAGCGGGATGTCGCTCAGCGGGAGCGCGTTGCCGGTCTTTATTTCCGCACCCTTTCCGGAAACGACTTCTTCGCCGACAGCCATCCCCACCGGCAGGACCATATATCTCCTCTCGCCGTCCCGGTACTTCAGAAGGGCGATCCGTGCAGAACGGTTGGGATCGTACTCAATGGTCTCGATCACCGCGGGTACGCCGAATTTGTCTCTCTTGAAATCGATGACACGGTATTTCCTTCTGTTGCCGCCGCCCCTCTGCCACGCGGTGACACAGCCGCTGTTGTTACGGCCTCCGGTCTTTCTTAAAGGCCGGACGAGCGACTTGCGCGGCTCGGTAGCGGTGACCTCCGCATAGTCCATGACGGTACGAAATCTCTTGCCCGGCGATGTCGGATTGTATTTCTTAATTCCCATTATGCACCTTCGATGAAATCAAGTTTTTCTCCCTTTTTCAGGGTAATCAGCGCCTTTTTCCTGTCGGACTTCTTTCCAATCGACTTGCCGTATCTCTTCCATTTGCCGTGCGACTTGATCGTGGCCACCTTTTCGACCTTCACCTTGAAGATCTCCTCAACGGCCTTCTTTATATCGAGCTTGTTCGAGTCCTTGGCGACTTCGATAAGGAGTTTATTTTCGGATTCCTTCAGTGCGCTTCCCTTTTCCGTAAACAGCGGTCTCTTTACTACCGTATAAAGATTCTTCATTTCTTTGCATCCTCCGACAACACCTCAACGGCCCGCTTCGTCATCAACAGTCTGGCATGCGCGGCCACATCGTAGGAATTCAGGTCAGTGACCCTCTTCACGGTCACGCCGGGGATGTTCCTTGCAGAGAGCGCCACCCCTTCATTATGCTCCGGTACCACCACCAGGGTGCTTTTGCCTTCCAGTTCCAACCCTTTCAGGACGGAAACCATCTCCTTCGTCCTGGGTTTATCGAAAGCGAGTTCGTCGATCACGATAATCTCTCCGTCCGCGAACTTACCCGAAAGCGCAGCCTTCAGCGCCAGCCTCCTCGCTTTCTTGGGGAGCGAATACGAATAGTCTCTCGGCTGAGGCCCGAATACCGTGCCTCCGCCTCTCCAGAGCGGCGAACGGCTGCTGCCGGACCTGGCTCTGCCAGTATGTTTTTGCTTCCAGGGCTTTTTCCCTCCGCCGCTGACGAGACCCTTGGTCTTAGTGGCATGGGTCCCCTGTCTCTGGTTAGCGAGAAAATTGACGATCGCATTATGAATAACGCCGTCTTTCGTCTTTACGCCGAAGACACTGTCGGGGAGGCTTATCTTGCCTACCGGCTTGTTGTTTTTATCTTTTATGTCGAATTCTGGCATCCTAATTTTCCTTTCTGATTTCGAGATACGTTCCCTTGGAACCCGGGACCGCTCCCAAAATAAGAAGAAGATTCTGCTCGGCCTTTACGTCGACAACCCTCAGGTTCTTCACTGTAACCCTTTCGTCGCCCATATGGCCGGGAAGCCCCTTGTTCTTCCAGACCCTCGAGGGGTATGAGCTGGCGCCTATCGACCCCGGTGCACGGTAGAACATAGAACCGTGCGAAGCCGGTCCACCGGCGTAGTTGTGCCGCTTCATGACGCCCTGGAAGCCCTTACCCTTCGAGACGCCTGCGATCGAAATCACATCGCCCTTCTTGAACTTCTCGACCGTCACGAATTCGCCGACCTTCACATCACCCATCGGAAATTCCCTGAGCATCTTGTAGGGTTTCAGACCTGCCTTCTTGAAGACGCCGCCCATCGGCTTGTTGATCTTCTTCTCTTTCTTGATTTCGGAAAACCCGATCTTGACCGCCTCATAGCCCTCTTTCTCTTTGGTCTTCACCTGGATCACGCAGCATGGGCCTGCCTCGACCACGGTCACCGGCAGCATCCTGCCGCTTTCGTCGAAGACCTGCGTCATGCCGAGTTTTCTTCCCAAAATCCCGATCATAGCTTTATCTCCACATCCACCCCCGCTGCAAGTTCAAGCTTCATGAGGGCGTCTACGGTCTGAGGTGTAGCATCGTGTATATCGATCAGCCTCTTATGGGTCCTTATCTCGAACTGCTCCCTCGACTTCTTGTCAACATGGGGAGACCTGAGGACCGTTATCTTGCTGATATGAGTGGGAAGCGGAACAGGCCCCGCAACCCTCGCCCCGGTCCTCTGGGCGGTATCCACAATCTCCTTCAGGGACTGATCAAGGACCCTGTGATCGTATGCTCTTAGCTTTATCCTTATTTTTTGATTCACGGTTACTCCAATACCTCGGTAACGACGCCGGCGCCGACGGTGCGGCCGCCCTCACGGATTGCGAACCTCAGTTCCTTCTCCATCGCGATCTTCGAGATGAGCTCCACCGACAGGCTCACGTTGTCCCCCGGCATCACCATCTCCACCCCGTCGGGAAGCTGCGCCACCCCCGTCACGTCTGTCGTCCTGAAATAAAACTGCGGCCGGTACCCCTTGAAAAACGGCGTAT
>JAJYLU010000246.1:0-1508 GCA_021787505.1 Nitrospirota bacterium
AGTTACATTGATCAGGCCGCCGTGGTTTCTGATGATGGAATATGATGTTGCAAGGCCGAGGCCGCTTCCTTTTTCCTTGGTCGTAAAATAGGGATCGAAGATATTCTGAAGGTATTTCGCGGGAATGCCGATTCCACTGTCCTGAACAGATATCTCGACATAGTTGCCTTTTGGAAGCTGTGGATGCTCCTTGTCCGGCCTCACAGCGTTCCTTGCAGTTATGACTACGGTGCCTCCCCGGGGCATGGCCTGGTCCGCGTTCAGCACTATGTTCTGAAGCACTTGCCCCAACTGCCCCGCATCCGCATCGACCTGCCTTAAGCCGGGCTCGATATCGAGCAGGTAGCCGCACCGGGAACCGCTCAACGCGAATTTTGCCGCATTCTCGATCACAGGCGGAAGAGAGAACCGTTTCTTGACGGGTTTGCCCCCCTTTGAGAAGGTCAGCAGTTGTGTCGTAAGACTGACCGACAGGTGGAGTGCATTCTCTGCCTGCTCCAGCATGGCGAGCGATGTTTCTCTCTTGTCGATGGACATCTTGGCCATGGAGATATAGCCGAATATGCCTTGCAGCAGGTTGTTGAAATCGTGGGCAATCCCTCCGGCGAGCGTACCAATGGACTCGAGTTTCTGCGTCTTAAGCCGCTCTTCTTCGAGGAGGTGCCTCTCCGTAATGTTGTTGACCGTCTCGATCACCGACGTGACGTTCCCCGACGAGTCCTTTATGGGATACCCCTTTGTCTCTACGAATAGCAAGTGTCCGTCATGGTCCATATGCTTATGGGTTACCGCATGTGGCTGCCCTGTCGCAAAGACCTGACGGACAGAGCATTCCTCCCCCTCCTCGTAGCAGGGCCGGCTTATCTTGTGTGAGACCTCGTAGCAGTGCCTCCCGATCAGTTCGTCGCGGGACACGCCGGCCTGGCCGCAGTATGCCTTGTTAGCTGTCAGGATGCGGAAATCGCGATTGAGGACGATGAAGCCCACGTCGACGGTGTCCAGGATACCCCGTATGAACTCTTCGCTCTGGCGAATCTTTTCCTCTGTCAGTTTCTGGCCGGTGATATCAACAATAGAGATCAGCGCACGCTTCCTTCCATCGGGACCTTCCGGAAGCAGGGACCATCGGAGGAGCACGTTGATCTGTTTCCCGTCAAGCGTGCGGTTGACCGACTCACACTCAAAATTTCCGGCGCCCTCATAAAGGGCTATCAGTTCCTCGCGAAACGCGTTGAAAGACTCGGGGGAAAATACATCCGACAGACCGTTCAGGAAGACTTTATGATCCGGGGCATGGTACATTATAAGAGTCGCTTTGTTTACCGCTGTGACCCGGACCATTTCTGCGCACTTGCCCACTTCATCCGGATGTGCGTCAAAATATAGCCTGAGATTGCCGACCCCGGACGAGCGGAGCGATTCAAAATAAGCATAGATGTCCGTAAAATCCTCTTCCCAAAGAGATGCAGGTGAATCGTCAAACATGCTCCGGAAGCGTTCTTCGCTCG
>JAJYLU010000246.1:1518-4114 GCA_021787505.1 Nitrospirota bacterium
CGGGCTATTCCCACAAGGCCCGTAGCGTTGTCGTTGTCGTCATAAAGCGGAACCTTGAGGGTGTCGAGGATATGCGTATTGCCGTTATTATCGGTAGCACGTTCTTCGCTGCGAACAGTCTCCTTGTTTTTCATCACCTCTTCGTCGTTTCTCCGGCAGATAGCCGCCATCTCGGGCGGCAAAAGGTCCTCAACCATCTTCCCTATCATCATCTCCGGCGAAAGACCGTATATATCCTCATTGGCCCTATTGGCGATTATATGGCGGCCAGCTGCATCTTTAAAAAACACCGCATCGGGAATCGCGCCGATCAGTGTTCTCAGACGTTTCTCGCTCTCCCTCAATTCCGCTTCGGCCTTCTTCCGTTCGGTGATGTCGCGCACTACAGCCACCATATACTCTCTTGTGTTCAGCGCTACGTAGCTTACGTTTGTTTCAACCGAAAATGTGGTGCCATCCTTTCGTTTGTGGATGCCTTCCAGCATATTGGCCCCGCTCTGCCGCAATTCATTTACATGTGTTTGCCACAAAAAATTGTCGGGGAAGGTTGTTTCAATATCCATAACGCCCAATTTAAGGAGTTCAGCGCGATCATAACCCAAACTGGCGCACGCCGCGTCATTCACAAAAATAAAGAGACCGGTCTGTGGATCATTGACGAAGATAGCATCATTTGATCTAATAATCAGATCCCTGAAAAGTTCCAGATCATTCTCAATCTTGTCTTTGGTCGTCATCACATAAGGCTTTATAAGGATTTATTATTCTTAATTTACAGGATATTGATAGCTTTGGGAAGGAAAATATATTGGGGAAACAATAAATATTCCAATCTTCCGTGTCATCACCTGTCGATTTGATTTTGGACAAGGATCTGAGATAAACGCTATATCAGGAGTTTTGCCGGGCTCTGCCTCGGTGCAGTCTGATCTTGATGGTTTCGAGGGATATATCGAGAACCTCGGCCATATCCCCCTCGCATAACAAGAGGTCGTCTTCCATTCATAATTATACCGCAGAGCTGCCGCGGGATACTATTTTCATCCTGCCCTTGAAGGGTACTCAACGGTTATCAATAACTGAAGCTCTCGCAGGCTACGGGGAGAGGCCTCTTCCCGGCCAGCGGTAGCGAAAATTTCGTTCAGCCTATCTTTATTAGTATCTTCCCTTTTGCGCTGCCGGTTTCGCTGTAGGCGTGGGCGGCTGCTACGTCTTCAAGGTCAAATGTGCGGTCGATGAGCGGCGCGAGTTTCTTCTCCTTCACAAGGAGCGAGAGCCTGCTCAGGTCTTCGCCGCCGGGACGGACGCTGACGAAGGCCGAACTTTTCCGGTAGCCGAAGAAAGACAGGATGGGGAGCAGGAGAAAGCAGGCGATGTCGGCGGGCTTATTCGGCAGGGTGGTGATGTATCTGCCTTCTTTCGTCAGGTTTCGTCTCACCCTGAAGTACGTCAGCTTGCCTACGGCGTCAACGATGATATCGTATTTGTCCGGCATCTTCGTGAAATCCTGTTTCAGGCGGTCTATGACCCTGTCGGCCCCCAGCGCCTTTACGTGTTCTACGTGGTCCGTGCCGCATACTGCCGTGACGTTGCAGCCCGCGGCCTTTGCGATCTGTACGCCAAAGGAGCCGACCCCTCCCGAGGCGCCGTTGATGAGCACCGAATCGTAGCCCTCCATAGCGCCTTTGTAATGAAGCGCCTGAAAAGCGGTGAGGCCGGTCAGCGGTATCGCCGCTGCTTCGGCGAAGTCGATATTCCAGGGGATGAGGGCGAGAAGATTTTCGTCCGCACAGGCGAATTCGGCATAGGCCCCCCGGACCTTATAGTTGAGCATCCCGAAGACCCTGTCACCCTTGCTGAACCTTGTAACTGAGCGACCTGTTTCTTCGACCTCCCCGGCGATGTCGAAACCTAGTTTCATCGGAAATCTCGAGCCGTAGATGAATTTCAGCGAACCGTTTCTGATCCTCCAGTCGACAGGATTTACGCTCGAATAGCGGACGCGTACCAGTACTCCGCTGTCGGGCACGGCAGGCCTTTCGACCTCCTCGACCTTCATCACATCAGGGGGGCCGAATTTTCTTATCACAACCGCCTTCATGAAAGTTGCCTTCTCGCCGCAGAGTTTCCCGTGAAGAAGATATAAACAGATTATGCCGACAGGGGCGGACCTTGTCAATTGCCGTATGAGAATCGTGCCTTCTCTGATGACAACCCTTCATCGCGTAATGTATAATTTTTCTGAAATGAAGAGGCTTGTCGTTAAGATCGGAAGCAACATCCTTGCTGACGAGAAGGAAGGGCTGAACACGAAGCGCATCGGCGCGATCGCCTCGGACATCGCCGGGTTGAAGGGAGAAGGGTACGAGGTTGTGATCGTCTCTTCCGGCGCTGTGGCTGCGGGGATGAGAAAGCTCGGTCTGAAGCAGAGGCCGAAGGAAATCAAGCTCAAGCAGGCGGCTGCCGCGGTCGGACAGTCGAGCCTGATGTGGGCATATGAAAAGAACTTCGCAGAGTTCGGCGCCAAAGTTGCGCAGGTCCTCCTGACGCAGGAGGATTTCTCGGACAGGAAGCGGTACATCAACTCCAAAAACAC
>JAJYLU010000247.1 GCA_021787505.1 Nitrospirota bacterium
CCGGGAAGAGGGCGATCGCATGCGCCTCTTTCAGAAAGGCGACCTTCCTGTTGAAGAAGTACTTGTAGGTAATGAGCCGGGGATTTCCTTCAAGCACAGGGTTCGGCTTCTGCTCGAAGGGAAGCCGGATATTCACCCCGAACGAGTGTTCAGGCCCGGCACCCTCGTTCACCGCCTGCATGATGCCCGGTCCCGCCCCCGTGATCACCATGTATCCCGCAGCAGCGAGATCCTTGCCGAGTTGGCGGGCCATTATATACACCGGCTCCACCGGCTTCGTCCTCGCAGAGCCGAAGACCGTCACCTTTCTCACTTTGGCATAGGGACCGAAGATCTTGGCGGTAAACCGCATCTCCTTAAGCGTTGAATTCATGAGCTTAAGGTCGGCCCTCTCTTCGTCCTCCTGCCCCGCCTTGAGCGCGGCGATAATCATCTCACGCACGATCTCGGGATGGTGCACGTTACCGGCGAGTTCCATCAGTTGGTCGATTACGGCATCTGACGGACTATCCGTTTTTGTAAAATGGAGATTCATACAGGTTATCTATCCGCGCCACATAATTGCATCGGAGGGAACATTCCTTCGCGGCACGCAACGCTATTTAATCTATCAACCCTGCATCGCTTTGTCAAGAAAGGTTTCTTCATTTTTCTGTTGTGAAGTGCGTACGTCATGTATAAAATATAAGACTTACAGGGTTCCTTACTATGATCGAAAAACAGACTTCAGTGAAAGCCGTGACGAGATCGCTCGGGCTCGTATTCGGCGATATAGGCACGAGCCCCATCTATACGCTGACAGTGGTGTTCATGATTCTCGGGAGAAACGAAGAGAACATCCTGGGGGTCGTGTCACTCGTCGTCTGGACCCTCGTCGCGCTGGTCACCGTACAGTACGCGTGGATCGCCATGAACCTCAGCAGACGCGGAGAGGGCGGGACGATCGTGTTAAAGGAGATACTGGCGTCGACTCTCAAGTCCAGAAGGGCCGTCATATTCGTTTCGATACTGTCGTTTATCGGCATCTCCCTCCTCATGGGAGACGGCGTGATCACCCCTGCCATCAGTATCCTGAGCGCGGTGGAGGGTGCGGTCCTGATACCGGGGTTCGAACACCTTTCTAAGACTGTCATCGTGCTCATTTCGATGACCATCGCCATAGTCCTCTTCGCCTTCCAGAGCAAGGGCACTGAAAAAGTCGCCGGCGCCTTCGGTCCCATCATGATTCTGTGGTTTGCCTCGCTGAGTCTCAGCGGTATATTCTCGATCGCGGACTCGCCGGGAGTGTTGAAGGCCCTTTTCCCCTATTACGGGATCAAATATCTCATAGATAACGGCCTCAAGGGATTTATCGTCCTAGGGGAGATCATCCTCTGCGCCACCGGGGGCGAGGCCCTTTATGCCGACATGGGGCATCTGGGTAGCAGACCGATCAGACAGGCCTGGGGAGGGGTATTCATAGCGCTTGTACTGAACTATCTCGGGCAGGCCGCGTTCCTGATGCGTCATCCGGAGACGAAGAACATACTCTTCGAGATGACCATTCATTACGCCCGCCCGTTGTATGTGCCTTTTCTTCTTCTCAGCATCGCCGCCACGATTATCGCTTCGCAGGCGATGATCAGCGGCATGTTCTCGATTGTATATCAGGGTATCAACACCAGGGTGATGCCGATGTTCAAGGTTGACTATACCTCCCAGGAAAGGAGGTCCCAGATCTATATCGGATCGGTAAACTGGTTCCTTCTCTTCGCGGTGCTTTTCATCATGCTCGAGTTCCAGGAATCAAGCCGTCTCGCCGCCGCATACGGCCTCGCGGTCACCGGGACGATGACCCTGACCGGCGTCATGATGATCATGATCTTTTCCCTGAAAAAACAGCCCTGGTTTGTCGCGTTGGCAGGCGTGGTTACCTGCATCGATATCAGCTACCTTGGTGCCAACTTCTACAAGATTCCCCACGGCGGATACTGGTCGCTGATCATCGCCTCGATCCCCCTTGTGACAATCGTCCTTTATACCCAGGGGCAGAAGAGGCTCTACCGGATGATGGATTTCATGCCGCTCGAAGATTTTCTCATCAAGTTCAACAGGGTGTACGAAACGAGCGAAAAGATAAAAGGAACGGTGCTGTTCCTCATCAAGGACGTTAAGGAAATCCCGTTCTATATTACTCAAACGATGTTCTACCACGGGATCATTTACGAGGACAACATCTTCGTCTCCGTCATCAAGAGGGACGACCCTTACGGCGTCATCGGCTTTTTCAAGGAAGACCTCGTAAGGGGACTGAGGGTATTCGAGATCCAGATGGGGTACATGGAAGTCATCGACGTGGAAGAAATACTTCGCGAGGCGGGGATAGACGAGCGCGTCGTCTTTTACGGGCTCGAAGACATCGCAACGCGAAACCTCATCTGGAAATCCTTCGCGGTGATCAAGAGGCTCACGCCCACGTTCATCCAGTTCTATAAGTTTCCGCCGAAGAAGCTCCATGGAGTACTCACGAAGGTGGGGATGTAAAACAGGGGGCATATGCCTCGAACAGTATTCGTGTTATCGGCTAAGCGCTTCGGTTGCCAGGCTGATGCTTCGATAAACGTCTGCTGGTAGAGTTACATCATGGGCACTTCCATTTTGCCATCGAAAGCAAACACGCATGCGTCAACAGATTAATCGGGCCTGTCGTCTCAATCCTTCAGGCCGAAGACGATCTCCCTCTCCTCCATATCGACCCGGTCGAGCCGCAGTCGCAGTTCCTGGCCTATCCTGAAGGTCCTTTTCTTATGTCTCCCGAACAGCGTCATATTCCTGTCGTTGAACTGGTAAAAATCGTCCGTCATATGGGAGACGTGAAGGAACCCCTCGACATAAAAGTCCCTGAGCCTGACCCTTAGGCCGAAGGGGGTGACGCCGACGATATTCGCGTCGAATTCGTCCCCGACCTTGTCCTTCATAAACCAGACCCTCATCGCCCCGACGACCGTTCGTTCCGCGTCGTCCGAGAGCCTTTCAGTGCGGGAAGAGCTGTAGGCGATATCGGGGAGCATGGCCCCGAGCTCCTCTGCCCTCGTGTCCGAAATACGCTTCCTGGTAATCGTCTCACGCAGTATCCTGTGGACAACGAGGTCCGGATAGCGCCGTATCGGAGAAGTAAAATGAGTATAGGACTTCGATGCGAGCCCGAAATGACCGACGTTGACCGGGGAGTATCTCGCTTGTTTGAGGCTCCTCAACACCACATAGTTGATCACCTCTTCTTCCGCCGTCCCCTTTATCGATGCGAGCAGGTCGGAAAAGTCCTTCGGCCGAAGATTCTTTCTGGGCATCCTCCAGAAAGGCTTTACCACCTTCAGAACCTCCTCGAGTTTCATCGGGTCCGGTTCCTCGTGGATACGGAAAAGGCTCGGCACACCGTGTCCTTCGAGATGCTCCGCCACCGCCTCGTTCGCCGCGATCATGAACTCTTCGATAATCATATGCGCGAAATTTCTTTCGGCCTTCAGTATCGCTTCAGGGTTGCCCTGAAGGTCGAGAAGGATCTCGGGTTCCGGCAGGTCGAAGTCGAGGCTGCCCCGCTGGAGCCGTCTTTCCCTTAAAATTCCACAGAGTTCCCCCATAAGTTCGAAGTCGCCGAGGAGACGTTCATACTTGTGGCGTTCCCCGTCGTCCCGGTCTACGAGAATCTTTCTTACGGAAGTATAGGTCATCCTCTCGTCGCTCTTTATGAGGCTCGGATAGAACTTCGCTTCCCTCCTTGTCCCTGATTCGTCAAAATCCATCTCGACCGTAAAGGCAGGCCTTTCCTCGTGCGGCCTGAGACTGCAGAGGTCCTCGGAGAGTTCTTTCGCCAGCATGGGGATCACCCTGTCGGGAAAATAAACGCTCGTTCCCCTTTTCCTCGCCTCGATGTCGAGCGCAGACCCCCAGGGCACATACGAGCCGACATCGGCGATATGCACCCACAGCCGGTAACCGTGCTCAAGGCGGCTTATCGATACCGCGTCGTCGAAGTCCTTTGCGCGCTCTCCATCGATTGTGACTGTGGCAAGTTTCGTCAGGTCTTTCCTTTTTTCCGCCCCTCCTACCTCCCTGCCGCC
>JAJYLU010000248.1 GCA_021787505.1 Nitrospirota bacterium
AGGATATGCGGCACAAGGTATGCCAGCATGCCTCTCTTCGAGTTTTCGATGCTGGAAGGACCGATGAGAGTCGACTGGAAGAATCTGGCAAAGATTTCCAGGGGGATCGCCGGCAGGGTGAACAAGGCTGAGGAGATTACAATCACGACGCCGAACGGATCGAAGTTATCGTTTTCGACAAGGGGAAGAAAGGCGCTGTCCGACACCGGCATTTTGACGAAGCAGGGGGCCTTCGGCAATCTGCCCGCGGGCGAGGTCTTTCTGGCCCCGGTCGAGGGCAGTGCGAAGGGCAGATTGGTACTGGAATGGGCGCCTACCCGGGAACTCTCTTCGCCGGTGACGCTGGTGATAAGAGACGGCCTCGTGAAGGAGGTGACCGGCGAAGAAACATTCGCGGGGGAACTCAGAAAGAGACTGTCCGAAAGGGAGGAAAACCGCAATATCGCCGAATTCGGGATAGGCACAAACAGCCGTGCGAAGAGGCCTGACAATATCCTTGAGTCTGAAAAGATCATGGGAACGATCCATATCGCACTCGGCGACAACAGCTCTTTCGGAGGGAAAGTGAAAACTCCGCTGCACCAGGATTTTGTATTCTTCCGTCCTACGGTCCGTCTGGTCCGAAGGGATGGGAGTGTCGACATCCTGATGAAGAAAGGGAAATTGCAGGTGAGATGATGACGGAATTTATCATTGTGTTGATCACGGCGCAGAAGGAAGAGGAGGCGGTGGAAATCGCAAAAGACATCGTGGCCAAAAATCTCGCGGCATGCGTAAACATCGTCAGGGGCGTCCGCTCCATTTACCGGTGGAGGGGAAAGACGGAGGACGAAGAGGAAGTCCTGATGGTCGTAAAGTCAAGGAGGACACTCTTCCCCGATCTTATGAAAAGGGTGAAGGAACTTCATCGCTATACGGTACCCGAGATCATAGCGTTGCCGATTATCGAGGGGTCCGAGGAATATCTTGGCTGGCTGAAAGAAGAAACGGGATAGAAATTTCGCCATGGGAACGGGTATAATGCACTCGTTACCGGCATCGCCGTTCCGTTGCCAAGATTAACCGAAGGAGGTCTGTGATGAAAAACCTGGCCAGGTTATTGATTGTAGGGCTTGTTTTCTCGTTGTTCCTTTTTTCGTCGGTTGCAAGGGCGCAGCAAAAGGAGATCCTCATCGGCCTTATCCCGGAGATGAATGTCTTCAAGCAGAGGGAGAGGTTTAAACCGCTTGCCGAGTATCTCACTAAGAAGACTGGCGTCAAGGTGAATCTGACGATCCTGAGCAGGTACGGAAACATCATCGAGAGGTTCACCTCGGAAAAGATGGACGGCGCATTCTTCGGCTCGTTTACGGGTGCGCTCGCAATCCAGAAGCTCGGCGTCGTTCCGCTGGCGAGGCCGATGAACCTCGACGGCTCCACCCAGTACTGGGGCTATCTCTTCGTGAGGAAGGACAGCGGGATCAGGAGCGTGAAAGACATGAAAGGAAAGAAGATAGCCTTTGTCGAGAAGGCGACTACCGCAGGATACGTTTTCCCCGTGGCATATTTCAAGGACCACGGAGTCAAAGATCCGGACAAGTATTTCAGTGATCATTTCTTCGCGGGGAGTCACGATGCCGCCATCTACGCGGTGCTTGACAGGAAAGCAGATGTGGGGGCGGCAAAGCACAGCATGTACGACAGGGTCAGGAAGGCGGACCCCAGGGTGGACAAGGAATTGGTCATCTTGGCAGAGTCGGCAAAGGTGCCGTCGAATGGTCTCTGCGTGCGCAAAGGGCTGGACAAGGGCATCCAGAAGAAATTGAAGGAGGCGCTCCTGAATATAGATAAAGACCCCGAGGGTAAGGTGGTGCTCCAGAAATTCGGCGGTATAAAATTTATTGAGACGACGGTTGCCGACTACAACCCTGTTTTCGATATCGCCAGGAAGGCCGGCATCGATATCAAGAAATACGTTTACCGGAACGAATAGTTATCTGTCATTTTCTGGGGACGGGGCCTAACACGTAAGGTGAAAGGCCCCGATTACCTTTTCCCCGGACCTCTTTTCGTTGAACAGCTCCACCGCCCTGCCGGTTTTTTCGATGAAGACCGTGATCCCTTTCGAACTGAGGAAATTCACGGTCTGATCAGGCACCTTCATTACGCCCGAAAATCCGGTACCGATGACGAGGGTCTCGGGTGCCGCAGCAATGATGTCCTTAAGATCGGCCTTCTGCAACAGGTGGCCTTCCTTGCGCCACCAGGGAGAATCGACCCTGTCCGGATAGACGATCACGTCGGAGGTGTAGGGCCGTCCGTCTATCACCATCTTTCCGAATGCGTAGTCGTCAATATGCATGCTGACCTCCCTTTCTGATTACCGCCGAATGAGGCGGTTGTCAAGCGGGCCGCCTATTTGGCCGGCATTGTTTAGGTGCGCAGCGATATAAGCGATGGGTTTGTGCAATGTGGAGACCTGCTCTCGTCTCCTTTCTCGTTGGACCGCAGAATCATTATTTGCTGTTGCATGATAATTGCTGAAATAGATAGAAAATAAAGAATCTTTAGAGAGAAGCGTAATTCTTAGCTGTTTTGCATTCGAAAATGGCCTGCATATTGCCTCTCCTTATGTTGCTTATATGCGCAACTCCTTATATCCTTTAAGTAAAGGGAGATGATTCTTGAGTGAGATAAAACGAATGAAGAAAGGGGGTAATATTATGTATTTGAAAGAAAATACAATTGCTGGAGTCAGGAAATTAAAGATACTGATAGTCTCTCTGGCAGTACCCATTGCGATGCTAGTCGCTATTCCGGCGATGGCAGGGGTCCATCTGAACATCGGAATCGGCCTGCCGCCGCCCATTGTAGTCGCACCGCCGGATGTGGTGCTGCTGCCTGGTGCCCCTGGTGTTTATGTTGCCCCTGATATTGGGGTCGACCTCTATTTCTGGAATGGATGGTGGTGGCGCCCCTGGGAAGGCCATTGGTACCGTTCACACCATTATGATCGGGGCTGGCGTTACTACGACCGTGGTGTCCCACGCTTCTATCATCGTGTAAACCCTGAGTGGAGAGGATACTATAGGAGTCACAGGTGGGATGGTCGTCCGTGGGACTATCGACGGATTCCGAACCGGGAGTTCGAGCATCACAGATACGGCCGACGCTAAAGGCCGGCAGCCCGGCGGACTTCCGGACCCTTCGTGCGCACGGAGCATTAGACTCCGTGCCTGCTCAAGGGGTCTTCTCCGAGATGCGGCCTTAAGATAGTTGGCAGAAGTCCGCGGGAGCGATGCGATCTAATATGCAGAGGAGTACAATCGGCAGTCACAAGACCGCTATGGAACACTTCTTGCCTGACAGAACAAGGCACTGCGTCCCTAAAGTTCAGTCGTTATCGAGAGGGCGGAGCGGCATAGAGATGGCTAAAAGCATTATTAGAAACAATGTCATATATGGGTAGAACATGAGGTAAGATTTCCCCATTTAACAGCATGGGGGGAAAGAAGATTCTAGTCTATCCAAAAAAGAAACCTCCTGCTAAGGATAAGTTTATGAACAAACCACATTCAAAACAGGAGGCATATAAGATGTCCCCTACTGCGGTTTGTCAAAGTGCCCGTACCTGCCGATAAAATCACAATCTCCCGACCGAACAAGTCGCAAAAAATAAACAAAAATGAACGCCGGCTGCGCAAGGATGCGATATACATGGAAATAACAGATTATCTATTACTTTTGATATCGGTAGTCGAAGTTTTTCCTGTATTTCGCTTCTGCTCGGACATGAAAGTCTGCTTGAGCTGCGTTATTCTAATTTAAGATACATGGTTCTTAAATGAAAGGAGTTAAAGACATGAAAATCAGAAAAATTGGGATCGTCGGATCGGGCAATATAGGAGGGACCCTTGGAATTCTGCTTGGAAAGGCAGGATACGAGATCCTCTATAGTTCAAGACACCCTGAAACCCTGAAGGGCCTCGTCAAGACAACCGGCCCGAAGGCCCGCGCCGGAAAAGTAGCCGAGGCGATCGCCTTTGGAGACGTGGTTATCATGTCACTTCCGATGAAGGCGTTTAACCGCCTTGATGCTGAAACGAAG
>JAJYLU010000249.1 GCA_021787505.1 Nitrospirota bacterium
GAAGAAGGCGCGAGAGCTTCAGGAGCAGGAAGGACTCAGGATCACGGTCGAGCTTATCCACCAGGTGCTCGAGACGCCGGGTGTGAAGGGCGTGCATATCCAGGCGATCGAGTGGGAAAGCGCGATCGAAGGGATCGTGAAGGCGGCCGGCCTGTACCCGAGACCGGCGTTTGATTAAACCTTGGTTAAGGAAATCCGTTGTTCAAAAGGGCAGGGCACGAACCCTGCCCTTGTTTATCGCGCGAGTTTGCGAACATTTTCCGGCAGGGAACAGCGCTAAATCAGCGAACGTATGAAGTGGAGGTATGCGGCGTCCCGTTCTATCAGCTGCACCCCCATGCCGTTTTTCAGCGATTTTACCGGCATGCCCATCACTTTCCCGACGGCGGTCTTCATCGACCTTTTCACCTTCCCCTTGAGTTTTGCTGTTGCCCCATCGGGAAGATGGACCGTGATCTCGATTAGCGTATCTGCCGTAATAGGATAGTTGGTTTTCAGAAAGAGGCCGTTCAGCGAGAAATCACTCGCGATCCCCCGGCTGGTCACGTCACCTGCAGTAAATTCCGCCTCGCAGCGTCTGGTAAATCTTCTGAACTGCCTTTTGTTCCGCTGGGTCTCTTCCCGGTCAGCCTCGTTATTCGGAACAACAACTTCTTCCTGCGCAGTCTTTTTTTCCTCGGGCCGCTGGCCCGCCGCCTTGAGCAGTTCCTCCAGGTCGTTTTTTGCGAGCCTGAGGGGCGATGCAGACGGAGATGATGCGATGTATATCGACTGCTCCGTCTTTGAGACATAAATCGTCCAGTTACCGATTTCCCTTACGGGAAATGCATTGTCGGGTATGACGATAAATAACCTGTCTTTTCCCTTGTCACTCATGCCGGAGTTTTATCGCATTCCGCCCGTCGCCGTTGTCCCTGTTTATCAGGGCCTCCGCCCTTGCGGTCTTTTTCCCCTTTTCCTCTTCTGTGCGTCACCTTCATGCCCCTTGCCGGCGGGTCCCCTCTTTCTGGCCCTCTCATGAGGCGGACCGGGACGGCCCCTGCCGCGCGATACCCCGACAGGTCTCTCGTAATCGGTAACGATAAGGCTGTCCTCAACGGGCCTGACCGGTATCTTCTGTTTAATGTATTCTTCGATGTCCTCAAGGGCATATACATAATCTTCGCAGGCAAAACTTATCGCCTTGCCGGCAGCGCCTGCCCTCGCTGTCCTGCCAATCCTGTGGACGTAGTCCTCAACGTCCTGGGGAAGGTCGTAGTTAATCACATGGGTCACGTCTTCGATATGGAGCCCGCGGCTGGCGACATCCGTGGCAATCAGCGTCTGAAGACTCCCATCTTTGAAACGCGAAAGAATTTTCATCCTCTTCCACTGAGGGAGATCTCCGGTAATCGCTCCGGCAGCGATGTTGTTGGCTTTGAAAAGAGCGCCGAGTCTTTCGGCAGTTGACTTCATGTTGACGAAGATCAGGATGCGGCCGTGCTGCTCCCGTCTGAGGATGCCGAGCAGAAGGCCGGGCTTCTCCTCTTTCCCGATATGATAGAGTTCCTGCTCGACCAGGCCGACGGTGACTTGCTCCGGCGAAACCTCGATCTTCTCCGGAAGGTTCATATGTTCGTAACAGAGTTCCATGACCCTCGTGGAAAGGGTGGCCGAAAAAAGCATCGACTGCCGCTGATCGTAAGGAGACATTCTTCGCAGGAGGAACCGGAGGTCGCTGATGACCCCCATGTCGAACATGCGGTCCGCCTCGTCGATGACAAGAAACTCGGTCTTCCTCAGGCTGTAGACTTTTTGTTTCAGGTAGTCGATCAGCCTGCCTGGCGTCCCTATGAGAATATCCACGCTTTCGCCCAATGCCTCCCTCTGTTTCTGATAATCCATTCCTCCGAAGACGGGTACGATCCGGAAGCCTGTGAACTGCCCGAGCCTTTTCGCTTCGGCGTCTATCTGCGCAACGAGCTCCCTTGTCGGCGCGATGATGAGGGCTCGGGGCGAAGGTCCCGGAGCCGGTCCGGGTTTTGCGAGCATCCGGGAAAAGAGGGTGATGAGAAATACGGCGGTTTTTCCGGTACCTGTCTGTGCCTGCGCGGCTACGTCCCTTCCGGTGAGCGCCAGGGGCAGCGCTGCCGACTGGATAGGCGTGCAGCGGGTGAACCCAGCCTCTCTGATCCCCCTGAGCACGGCTTCCGGGATGTCAAGCTCCTCAAAACGCATACCAGTCATTATACCTGATACTGAAAGTCGAAATCTCGGGAAAAACACTGAACACGCAACCGGGAAACCGCGCGACCGGTGCGGGACGGCAACAGGTTACATACCTTCCTGCTGCGCGGATGATTCGCTCTCCTCGTAGAGCGCCGTCCGTATGCACTCATGAATCGCGTCTTCCAATGTGTTTTTTTTTGTTTCAAAGGCTTTGTGGCCTGCGATCATCTTGTTCAGGGATTCGACTTCCTCGTCCGACAGGGTGATCATGAGTGGTAATGGCATCTTTCCTCCAGAATCGATGTAATGAGAGTATGCAGATGTATTATAATACCAAATCCGACAGTTGGGAGAACGGCAGAAATCGGTCCTAAAAGCTATTTGAGGTCCTCTTTTTTTCCGTGTTATCCTTTTACGACGAGGACGGGGCAGGACGCGTGCCCTATGACTTTTTCCGTGACGCTTCCCATGAGGAGCCTCTTGAGTCCGGTCCTCCCGTGGCTTCCCATCACGATCATGTCGACGTTTTCCTCGTGCGAGACCTTTGCAATGATGGCAAACGCATCGCCTTCTCCCACGAATGTCGAAACGGGGATGGATTTCTTCTCCGCTTTTGCCTTGACCGAGGCGACGAATCCCTTCGCGTTCCTTATCAGCTTCTCGACGACGTTCGGCGCCTCCGCATAAAACTCGGCCGGTACGTCCACTGCCGACACCGCCGAGATCGAACCCCCGTAAGACTCGGCAAAATCAATCGCCTTGTCCGTGGCCAGGTCGCTGTACCGCGAGCCGTCTGTTGCGATCAGTATCTTCTTCCATCCTATGGTCGTTCCCTTCGGTACGACGAGCACGTCCCTCTGGCTGTGGCCGATTACGCGGGCAGTGACACTCCCGATGAGTGACTGGCCTAAAGGGGAAGTTCCGCGTCTTCCCATGATAATGACCCCGCAGTTTTCCGCCTCTGCCAGATCGACCAGCCTGCTGTAGATATCCCCTTCTTCAAGGACGGTTTTTATCAATGCCCCTTCTTTTTTCGCGAGAACAGATGCCCTTGAGAGAATCTCTTCCCCGGGACGGCGGAGAGCCCTGTGGATGTCGCCCACCGCGGTGAGATCGATGTCCCCCTCGTAGGAGGGCACGACTGTGGTGACAGTTATCCAGGATTTTTCCTCGACTGCCAGTTTGAAACCCTGCAGAAGGGCGTTCGTGCTTGATTCTGACCCGTCAAAAGCGACCAGTATTTTCCTATATTTGGCCATACCGTCCCTTTGTCCTTGCCTGCTTGCAAAAAGGGCGGGAAGACTGGCCCCGCCCCTTCCGGTTATCTATATGGTAGCAGATAGCGCCTAACCGTTTGCGTGTTCGAATGCCTCCTGTGCCGCCCTCTGCTCCGCACGGCGGCCTTGCCACATTGCCTTCAAGACGATAAATGCACCCAGCCCAAGTGCGAAGATCATTATCATAAAACTGGTGTTCTTGAGTATCTTCACGGTCATTGCTTCCAGCGGTTGTATAAGTCCGAGTTGGCCGAGATAGACAGGCACCATCAGTGCCCGGCTGAAGAGAACGATCACCATGATTACGCCCATAACGACTTTGATCATGAAAGGTTTCACATAGGTGGTACCCATCGCACCCAGCTGGATGCCGAAAAGGGACCCGCCGAGGATGACCATCGCAAGCCTTATGTCGACGAGACCATGCATCGCGTACTTGAACGAACCTCCGAGACCCATCACAAACGCGATCACGAGCTCGCTGGCCGAGGCCATGATGCTTGGGGCGCCTAGAACATAGATCATCGCGGGCACGCCGATAAAGCCGCCGACCGCTATCGTCGCGGCCAACATACCGGTCGCAAACC
>JAJYLU010000250.1 GCA_021787505.1 Nitrospirota bacterium
CTCCTCGTAGGCGAAAAAACTGTCGAACTCCCTGTGCAGGTCTGTATCGGGCGTGAAAGTGTAGCCCCGGGCAACACGCCTGTCCGCATAGAGCGCAAGAAGTTTCGCAGCCATTTCATGGATCCTCTTTCTTGCACGCTCCTTCTTTTTTTGCCACGTCTTACCCCCAAGCCTGTCGATCCTCGGGGTAACGCCTTCCTCCGAACGATATTTCGAGATCTTCTCGATAGACTGCACCGGGATATAGAGCCGACCGTCTTCGTATTCAATGAGCATCATCTCCAGTGCGCTGCCGCCGATGGTCTGCATAACGACGCCGGAGAACCTGCCGACACCGTGGTCTCTGTGGACAACAAAGTCCCCGGGAGAGATATCATCGAGTGAAACGAGCAGATTCGTGATCTTCGACTTTTTTATCGGCCGGAAGACGGGTCTCTCGCCGAAAAGCTCTTTTTCGGTCAAAATGGCGAGTCCCTGCATGAAAAGACCGGAAGACAGCTTCCCAACGACTATGGCGACGCTGCCGCCGTATCCGCTCACCTCCCCAATGTCGATCACCGGGACGATCATGTCCCTTTCCCTGAAGAGTTCCCGGAGGCGCTCGGACTGTCCCGTTGACGAGGCGACAATCAGCACTTTGTTGTCCTCAGAAAGTTCGCCGATGTTTCCGGACAGGGCGTCAAGGCCTTTTCGTTCGTTCGGCTGGATGCCAAGCCCCTTGATCGAAAGCATTCCGGCATCGACCTGCGGGATTGACGATAATTCGTTTTGCTCCGCTGCCTCTTCTGCGTCACCGGAACCGGTTCCGCCGGCCCCGAACGAGTACCGCGAAAGATATACCGTGTCTTCGGGAAATCCGTCACGCTCCGAAGCCGGGTAGAGACAAAAGAACTTTTTCCCCGTCATCACTTCTCTCAGGCCCTTCACCTCGTCGGACTCCCGGGCCGGGAGCAAAAGAAATTCGTCGATATCGGCAGTCGACCTTTGTGTCTCTATCTCGAAGGTCCTGATTCTTTCTATCTCGTCCCCGAAGAACTCAACCCTCACCGGGTCGCCGTAAGTCGAAGGAAAGACGTCGATAATCCATTCCCTCCTGCTGTACTCGCCCTTTTCCGCGACCATCGCCTCGCGGCTGTAGCCGAAGCGGACCAATGTCTCTTCCAGGGCCGACCGGTCCGTGAGCGCTCCTTTTTTCAAGAGCAGCATATTCTCCGCGAGGGACCCTCCGTCCCATAAGGTCGAATACAGGTTTTTCGAGGATGTCGTAACGGAATCAGATCTTCTGAGGCGATACATGATGTCAGTCCTGGCACCGGAGGCATCAGGACCGTCAGGGTCGGGGAGAAAAAAGACAGGCCCGTCTGATCCGATCAGGGTCCTGTAAAAAAGGATGTCCTTCATGAGCAAACGGGCAGAGGATTCGTCATTTTCGACCGCCGCAAAGGGGCCTTCCTGGACGGCAAGGAAAAGGGCAGCCGCCGAGCCGGTAAGATTGAAGATGCGACAGGACCCGGTCAAGGAGAGGCGGAAGCGATCTCTAATTAAAGACGCGATATTCAAGGATTATTGATGGGCACTGATTATCTTTTCGATGATTCGGGTTGTCGAAGCGCCCTTCACATAGGGAAGACTATACGTCTCCTTCGCGATATCGGATCCGACAATATCTTCTTTCTTCCAGTCCCCGCCCTTGACGAGCACATCAGGCTTCAGGGATTTGATCAAACGGTAGGGCGTCTTTTCTTCGAAGATCGTCACATAGTCGACCACGCAGAGCGCTTCCAGTACCTCCGCCCGGTCCCGTTCCCGGTTGACCGGTCTTCCCGGCTTTAGGCGTGAGACGGAACTGTCGGAATTAATGCCGACAACCAGCACGGCCCCCATCCTTTTCGCCTGTCGCAGATATCTGACGTGGCCCTTGTGGAGAATGTCGAAGCATCCGTTCGTAAAGACAATCTTCTTCCCCTCGCTCTGCAGCCTCCGGCAGACGGCGATCAGGTCCTTTCTCGAAAAAAGCTTTCTCATACGATCACACCCATCTCGCGTAATTTAGACACCGCCTTTTCCAGGATCGCCCTGTCACCCCTGAAACTGACCCTTTGGAGCGCCTCGTCTATCGGATACCATACCGCCTCGTCCACCTCGAAGTCATGCTGGGAGGTGTTGCCGCCCATATATTCCATGAGATAGAAATACACCGTCTTTCTGCATTTCGAATTTTCACCACGTATGTAATACCAGTAGGTGATATCCCCCAGTTTGTCCACGATCCTGCCGGAGAGGCCCGACTCCTCCCTCACTTCGCGCACGGCCGTCAGTTCCGGCGTTTCGCCCTTGTCCACAATTCCCTTCGGCAGGCACCAGAATCTGCCGCCCCGCACAGAGACGAGCGCGACTTCGACAACGTCCTCTGTCTTTCGGTATATGACCCCGCCGGAGGAGGTTTGGCGTTTCAAAGAAGCCGGTTTCATTCCCCGTCGTCGCCAGCGGCCGGAATGTAATGTGCAAGAGATGCAGTAACGTCGCCGTTCAACCTCAGAGGCCTCAGATTCCGGCCAACACAGCCAAGTTTCACCGTTCCGTCGACAAGACGCTCCCCAGTGCTCTCCCTCACTACCCTGTGCCAGAAGACGATCGAAGCAGGTCCCAGCTTGCCGACAGAGGTTTCGATGACGAGCACATCTCCGTATCTCCCGGGCGAGAGATATTTAATAAACGCCTCGGCAACGACAAAAAGCCTTCCCTCTTCCATGAGCCCTTTCATACTTATTCCCTCGGCCTCGAGCAGTTCCGTCCGCGCCCGTTCAAAATATCTGAGATAATTCGCATAGTACACGACACCCCCGCAGTCGGTGTCTTCGTAGTAAATCCTCACTTTATAAAGATGCTTCATCAGGGGAGCATCTTACCGGTAATGAGCCGCAGGATATCGTTGTAGAGCGCGAAGACCATAAGCGTGACCAACAGGGCAAGCCCCACGCGCTGGGCGACCGCAAGTACCTTTTCGCTGAGTGGTTTCCCTCTCACACACTCGATCCCGAGGAACATCAGGTGCCCCCCGTCAAGCAAGGGTATCGGCAGGATGTTCAGGACACCTAGGTTTATGCTGATCACGGCCATGAAAGTGAAATAATTCATCGCTCCCTGAGAAGCCTGTTTCCCGGCCATCTGGAATATCATGATCGGACCGCCGATCGTGTCGGCAGGTATGATATGCTGGATCAATTTCACGATGAACAGGATCGTCAGCGCCGAGAGCTCCCATGTCCTTTCGACCGCAAGCGCCAGGGATTTCGGCAGGTTTACCCTCTGCACGCCGGTCTCGCCGATCGGCGCGATCCCGATCAACCCCACTTCACTGCTTTGTCCGAAAATGTCTTTCACCGCCTTCTTCTCCGGGGTAATGACAATATCGAATGTGGACGAATCCCTCCCGATCTTCATCTTCAGCGGTTTTCCCGCGTTGGTGTGGATCATCGCCGTCATGTCGTCCCACCTCTTGATGGGACTGCCGTTGATCTCCTCTATCCGGTCGCCCTTTTTCAGCCCCATCTTGTATGCGGGAGAGTCGGCGGTCACCTCCCCGACCACCGGCAGCAGATAAGGCACACCGTTCACAAAGATGAAAAAGAAGACGACCGCGGCAAACAATAGATTGAACAGAGGCCCGGCAAAGACGATCGTGAATCTCTTCCATACCGGCTGGAAGTTAAAGGCCCTCTTCTTATCGGTCTCCGGAAGCTCCTCACCCGGCTCCTCGCCGAGCATCTTTACATATCCGCCGAGCGGGACAGCGGAAATCACATACTCGGTCTCCCCATAAGTCTTCCCGACGACCGTAGGCCCGAAGCCGAGCGAAAATTTGAGCACCTTCACGCCGAGCATCTTCGCAAAGAGGAAGTGGCCGAATTCATGGACAAAAATAAGGATCCCAAGGAGGACCAGCGCGTAGACCATTGTCATTTTTCCGACTCCTTTATAAGTGATGTGAAGAGCACACGT
>JAJYLU010000251.1 GCA_021787505.1 Nitrospirota bacterium
CAGACAGACGACTGCAAGCAGTACCCTGCTCGGTCTGTTCCTGTCAGGGACCTCTTTTACTAAGATTCTCATAATAGTTTGGACGTCATTTGCGATCATACCCTTCGACAAGCTCAGGGTGACATGTCATGGTGAGCCTGTTCGCCCCGGCGAATCCGCCGAGGAGGATCGAACCATGTCCACATTATTTCGAGAACCTCAGTAAGTTCTCCGGCATAACGTTCCCGCAGGCCATACGGTAGTCAGCTTTGTCGTAGCGCACGAGGCAAGGAAAAAGACTCCGACGGCCATAAGGAGACTGCACAGCCTGCTTCCGTTTTTCATGATGTTCCTCCGGTAGAAAAAGTCGGTCATTCCAAGTCTTTCAAGGGTTCCAGCAATACATGAACTGCACACCCGAAAAGGGCGAGAGTTCCTCCGAGTTTATCGAGATAAGGTTTATCTGTATGAGCAGGGGCAATCCGGGGGATTCGGAATATATATTCGATTTATAAGTCTTCGGACGAACATAGGTCACCACCGTTGCCTGTTCAAGATGGAGGTCTTTCTTCATATCCTCGATCTCCTCGTCCGGATAGGCGACCCTGTCGATCAGTCCGGCCTTGAGGGCCTCGCCCGAAACAAGCACTCTTCCGTCCGCAAGGGTCCTGACCTCCTTTTCGGTAAGGACCTTCTTCCTGCTTGCGTAGACGACCTCGAGGAAACGGGCGTACAGTTTGTCGATTATGTCCTGGAACATCTTCTTTTCCTCGGGAGTGCTCGGCCGGAAAGGCGACCAGAAATCCTTCTTGGGGGCAGACTTGTACGTTTCTTCGGAAACCCCGATCTTGGAAAGGAGCCTCTCGATATTGAATTTCATGGCGATGACGCCTATGCTGCCGGTGATTGCGGTAGGGCTTGCTATAATGCGGTCAGCAGCCGACGCCACGAAATAGCCGCCCGAGGCGCCGAGCTCCATGATAAAGGCATGGACCGGTATTTTCTTCTTCTCCCTGAAGCTCATGATCTCATGGTAGATCGCATCGCTTGCGGCGACGCTCCCTCCGGGCGAATTGATCCTCACGATCACGCCTGATACCCGGGGGTCCTTTTCAGCCTTAAGGAGCGCTTCACGGAAGAAGGCGACTTTGGAGGGCCTTGTCCCGAGGCCCAAGAGGTCTCTTTCTTCCCTGAAAGAGATCACGCCGTCCAGGTCTATAAGAAGTATCTTAGGTTTCCCTGTTCCTTCAAGGACTTTTTCTTCGAGCGGCTCGGTCTCCGGCAGGCGCAAGACGCTGACCCCTGAGCATCCGGAAAAAATCAGGAGGCACAGAATTACGGCAAAGAAGAATGCGTTTTTTCCTATCAGAAGTTCCTGTCGCCGATACGTTTGTTCCATGAACCCATTATATCAGAGAAAATTACGCGCTTGAATCCGAGCGTCTGTTACGATAGTGCGGTATAATTATCGCAACGTGAACAGACATTACTTTAAGAACGCCTCGGGGCGGCGATAAGCCCGGAAGCCGGTGGTCATGAATGTCCTTGAATTTACATCTCTTGTCTGGGTCGGTTCATTTTTCGCCGGCCTCCTGGGAGCATTGACGGGACTCGGCGGCGGCGTTGTCGTTGTCCCTTTGCTGACCCTGGTTTTTGGTGTGGATATAAGATATGCGATCGGCGCATCGCTTGTCTCGGTGATCGCTACTTCTTCAGGCGCCGCTTCTGCTTATGTCAAGGAAGGCTATACCAATATCCGCATCGGGATCTTCCTTGAGATAGCTACTACTATCGGGGCGGTATTCGGCGCATTTCTGGCGGCCCGCATGCACACTTCTTTGCTTGCGATAATCTTCGGCATAGTCCTGATCCATTCGGCCTACCTCTCATTGCGGCCGAGACGCGAGAGGGCCGGCGACGACCGGATTGATACAATCGCTGCACGGTTGAGGCTGAACGGAAGTTTTCCCGACGGTGAAGGACGCAGGGTCTATCATGCCCGCGCGGTGCCTGCAGGTTTCGGTCTGATGTTCTCCGCCGGGACCATCTCAGGACTGTTGGGAATCGGCTCGGGCGCAGTAAAGGTGCTCGCTATGGACCATTTCATGCGGATCCCTTTCAAGGTCTCCACTACCACGAGCAACTTTATGATCGGAGTGACTGCGGCCGCAAGTGTCGGCATCTATCTCAGTCGCGGCTATGTCGATCCCGGACTCTCCATGCCTGTAATGCTCGGCGTTCTTATTGGGGCTCTTTTGGGGGCGCGCATACTGGCGGCGGCGAGGACCCGCCTTCTGAGATTGATCTTCAGTATGGTCATATTTCTTCTTGCCGTTGAAATGATATACAGCGGATTGACCGGGAGGATCTAAATGATGCGAAGGAAACATGAATGGACCGAAGAATACGTCGAATTAATTGTGGGTCGCCTTTTGCGGTCAGGCGTCGTCATCGCCTCCGCTATTGTATTCATCGGAGGGATCCTTTACTCGATAAAATATGGAGCGGATCTTCCCGAGTACAAGATTTTTTCAGGCGAACCCGCGGATTTGCGCAATGTTCATAGGATAATAATAGATGTCTTTTCCGTACGGAGCCGCGACATAATTCAGTTCGGTCTTCTCCTCCTGATGGTCACCCCGGTTGCCAGGGTTGCTTTTCTGCTGTTTGCCTTTGCAAAGCAGCGGGACCGCACATATGTTGTTGTCACAGCGATTGTTCTGACAACGCTTTTGTTCAGTCTCGTCGGCAGGTACCTGTACAGCTGACTGCTCTCGTCGCAGGGTCCGGAGCAACTCCTATTGCTGATGTATCGAAGTGGAAGCACCTCCATGAATTATAAGGTCTTCTTATGGCTGCATTTCATAATTAAATAATTTCGGTCTTCTTAAATGTCATTTTAATACATGATATAGTAATCGTAGATTTAGATTATCTATAAAAGGAGGTATGTAGTGCCTCTCCATCGCCTCACAGGGATCGGTTTCAGGAGGGGGATTTCCACTGAGCTATCCTTGCAAAATTTTTTTGCCCATCAAGACCCGCCATCGCTGCTTTTTGCAACTAATAAGATATATTTGAAACCACATAATTTGCCGCTCACGCGTCAAGGCCGTCTTTGGTCAACCGCGAGTTGTCAATGATAGCTCACTGCCTCGTGCTAAATGCTTTAAGCGTATTTCTTACCGCGGGATTTCTTTTGACACCGGCTTCCGAGATAATGTCCGCCATAGGGGCCGGAGACGGCAATATGCTTAAACGACCCCTAAAGGACACATGTCATTCATGTCACAAGACGGAGAGGAGCGCACCGGGCAGTCCCGACGCGATAAAGCTGCATAACAGCGTAAATACCGGTTCCTCGAAGTGGAGCGACAGCGGAGGATGGGGAGTCGCCGGCGGCAAATACGGAGAATTCGTCTGCACCACATGTCACACCGCGCATGAGACGAGAAATATTTATCTTATAAAGGAGAGAATAACCACTCCCGACGGAACGAACTGGGGTTCAATGAATACGCAAAGTCTGGAAGTGGATTTCAGAAAGGCGTCCGGCTCTTCCGGCGATCATGGGACGATGGGTGATGACACGACTGAGCATCTCACATCGACGAAGATATGCGCGGCGTGTCACAGCAGGAACAGGTATCACAATTTCAGCACAGCGAATACGGACGCTTCAAGCAGGGCGCATAACAATGCTGCAAACTGCGTGGTCTGTCACACGCATAAAGGGGCCTTTAAGCCGTCTTGCTCAAGTTGTCATGGATATCCTCCCGTGGACGGCAATACACTTGTCAGGCTGCCTGCGCCGGACAACAGGACCACCGGTTCCGCCACTGCGGGCGCTCATGAGCTGCATGTGAAGACCAGGGGATTTGAGTGCGCGTGCTGTCACGTAAACAGTGTTGGGTCCGGGGCCCTGCACAATAAGGATTTGACCGTGACAATAGGATTTTCTCTTTTCAGCGGAGCTCATATGGGGGGCGTCTATAATGGACAGGCGACGGTCAACTATGACAG
>JAJYLU010000252.1 GCA_021787505.1 Nitrospirota bacterium
ATCGATTACTTCAAAAGGATCAATGACACATACGGGCATCCTGTCGGTGATGTGGTGCTGAAAGACGTCTCAAAGACTATCGGGCAGACGATACGGAATATCGATATCGCAGCACGGTATGGAGGAGAGGAGTTTGCAGTGATTCTGCCGGGGGCCGGCGGCGAAGGCGCTAGGAATATCGCGGAAAGATTGAGGAAGGCGGTGATGGACAGGACTTTCTCCTCCGAAGGAAGGTCGTTCAGGGTGACGGTAAGCATAGGCATAGCCACTTCGCCTGCTGATGCAGCGAACAAGGAAGAGCTGATAGAGAAGGCCGACCAGGCGCTCTACCATGCCAAGCATAACGGAAGGAACCAGAGTATGCTATGGAGCAGCATAAAGTAGAAATGGGATTTATTTCTCATGTCACAGAGGAGGAACTTCGCAGAGAACGCGCCAGGGCCCGCGAACTCCGCAATTCGCAGTGGTGGAAGCGGAAGCGGTCTGAGGGCATCTGTTATTTCTGCGGCCGGAAGTTTCCCGCGAAGGAACTGACGATGGACCATATCGTTCCTCTGATCAGGGGGGGGAAATCGACAAAGGGGAACGTCGTCCCCTCATGTAAGGAATGTAACAATAAGAAAAAGCATATGCTCCCTGTTGAATGGGAAGAATACCTCGAGAGGCTGAAAGGGCAGGGGGACTAAGTAGGGAGTTTCCTTCCGTCGGGCAGAAGGTCTGCGGGCGGCTCCTTGCCGGTTTCGATGATCTTGAACCGGGCGCATTCCCGGCAGTGGTCGGGGTTTGCACAATACTCCATCAAATATGGTTGCAATTGCATGATCCTCAGAGATGTCGTGATGAGATTGTACATAGGACATCCCTGCATATTTTTGCATCTGAAGGCCATTTGTCCCTCGGAATAGTATTGATTAAAAGATATGATAACTCGAAAGCGCTTTTTTTAAAGGAGTATTATAAATCTATTATAAAAATAAATAACCTTGCGCCGCACTGAAACCGTTTCTCCAGAAGCCGGAAAACCCTCCTGCACGACTGAAACGATCAAGCGGAAGCAAAGTATCTATTTAATCTTCGAGCCTTCTTCAACGTCCTTTTCAGGGGTAAGAACCACAGGAACACCGTCCGGTCCGGTCGCAGCGAGGAGCATGCCGTTTGACTCGTTGCCCATCAACTTGGCGGGCTGGAGGTTAGTCACGACGACAATCTTCCTGCCGACGAGGTCCTCCGGGCCGTAGGCCTTGCCTATTCCGGCGACGATCTGTCTCATCTCACCTGTGTCCACCTGGAGTTTGAGGAGCTTTTCAGACTTTTTTACCCGTTCGGCGCTGAGGACTTTGCCGATCTTCAGCTCTACTTTCATGAAGTCCTGAATAGAGATAAGGTTTTCCTGCGCAGTCTGCTGAATATCGGGCTTCTTCTGCGGTTCCGTCTTTTCCTGCTCCTTCTTCTTCTCTATCCTAGGAAAGAGCTGGTCACCTTTTGAGACTTTCACCTCATAATGGGGCTGCCACTCCCACCCGAAAATGTCAGGGTGCTTTTGTTCGCCGGACCGGAAGCGACTTTCGGAAATCTCATCGAGCATCGTCTTTTTACAGCCTATCTGTTGCCATATCTTTTCTGCGGTTTCCGGCATGAACGGCGCTAGAAAGATTGCGCTAAGCCGGAGGGCATTCCAGAGACTGAACATAACGGTTTCGAGCCGCTGCGGATTTGATTTTAACAGTTTCCATGGCTCCTGCGACGCGATAAAGTTGTTGGCAGCGCCGATGATCCCCCAAATATGATCAAGGATTATATTAAACCGAAGATGAGACCAATAGGTGAAATTATCTTCATCAATGATATGCCCTGCTTCATTAATACATGCCCGGGCGAGATCATTCGAAGCCGTGGTGCTCGTCCCGAAAAGCAAAGGAATTTGGCCGGCATAATACTTTTCGGCCATCGTGAGAAACCTGCTGAGGAGGTTGCCAAGGTCGTTGGCGAGGTCGGTATTTATCCTGTTCACCAACGCCTCTTCCGAGAAATCTCCGTCAAGGCCGAAAGGGACCTCTCTGAAGAGAAAGTACCGGAAGGCATCGGCACCATACTTGGCGATGATCGCATTCGGGTCGACGACGTTGCCGAGAGACTTCGACATCTTCTTCCCCTGAATTGTCCACCAACCGTGCGCGAAGATATTTTTCGGCAGAGGGAGGTCAAGGGCCATCAGCATTGTGGACCAGTAAACCGCGTGAGTGGTGAGTATGTCCTTCCCCACCAGGTGATGTTCCGCCGGCCACCAGAAGTCGCCTTCACGGGCCTTTTCGGCATGAGGGGCAAGGTACCGCGTCGCCGAAAAATAATTGACGAGCGCGTCGAACCAGACATAGGTGACGAAGTTGTCGTCGAAAGGAAGCGGAATCCCCCATGAAAGCCTCTGTTTCGGCCTCGAGATGCAGAGGTCGCCAAGCGCATTGTTTCCGAGAAAGCCGAGCACTTCGTTTCTTCGCGTCTCGGGCAGGATATAATGTGCGTTTTTTTCTATGTAATCGATCAATCTTTGCTGATATTTGGACATCAGGAAGAAATAATTTTCCTCCCGTATCTGCTCGACGGGCCTGCCGCAGTCGGGACAGTTGCCGTCGATAAGGTCCTTTTCGGTCCAGAAACGCTCGTCAGGGGTGCAGTACCAGCCGGCGTACTCCCTTTTTTCGATCTCACCCCTGTCCCACAACATCTGGAGAAGCCCCTGGACGGTCTTGATATGGGCATCGTCGGTGGTGCGGATAAATGAGTCATTTGAAATATTCAGGCCGGTCCAGAGGGTTTTAAAGTTCTGCACCATCAAATCGGCATGCTCCTTAGGCGACCGGCCTTTTTCTTTTGCTGCTTTTTCAACTTTCTGGCCGTGTTCATCCGTCCCGGTGAGGAAGAAAACCTCGCGGCCCAGAAGCCTGTTATGTCTTGCCAGTATATCGGCCGCAACAGTTGTATAGGCGTGCCCGATATGCGGGATGTCGTTGACGTAGTATATCGGTGTGGTGACGTAGAATTTCTTATTCATTCTTCTGGAATTTCTTCCTGTATCTCCTTCTTCTCTTGCTTTTTTTCTTGAACCCATCAGGTTTTTTCTGCTCCTCCGGTTTGTCCGGTTGGACAGGCGCAAGGCCGGCCGGAGGCACAACGCTACAGCAGATCACGTCGGGGCTGATTCCGCTGTCTTCGACAGGGCTTTCGGCTGTTTCCGGTTCCTCCGTGGGAGGCACGGCGCGGTCGCCGGCCCGCGGATAGGGGGGGACTCCTCCTTCGTGATATTCGTACCCGAGGCAGCACATCAGTCTTCCGCATATGCCGGAAAGCTTGCCGGTATTCAGCACCAGTTCCTGCTGTTTGGCCATCTTAATGGAAATGGGCTCGAAAGAGGTAAGAAATAGCCTGCAGCAGAGCTCCTTTCCGCAGAGGCCCAGACCTCCCACCATCTTTGCCTTGTCCCGCACGCCTATCTGACGCATCTCGATCCTTGTCTTGAATTTTGCAGCCAGGTCTTTAACGAGTTCCCTGAAATCTATCCTGCCGTCGGCGGTAAAATAAAACACTATCCGTTTCCGGTCGAGAGTGACCTCGGAGCAGACGAGTTTCATCGGCAGCCCCCGCGCCATGATCCTTTCGAGACAGAAGTTTTTTGCGGTCCGCTCGAATTCCTCATTTTCCCGCTTCTGTCGCAGGTCCTCTTCGCTGGCGACACGCAGCACTTTCTTCAGTTCTTTCCCGGAATCCTCCGGGGCACTGGGTCCGGTGATTACATAGCCTATGCTCAACCCGAACTCGGATTCCACAATTACGCGGTCTCCCCGGGCGACTTCAAGTCCGTTCACCTCGAAATCGTAAATCTTCCCGCAGCTCTTGAACCGTATTCCTACAGTGTCCGCCATTCTAGCCGGTAAGTTCCTTTCGCAACAACGAAGCGGTATAGTTCCACGTTATGG
>JAJYLU010000253.1 GCA_021787505.1 Nitrospirota bacterium
TGCCTCGATCGCGCTGAAAAGGGCGCATCTCAGGCCAAAGGACATCGATCTTATCATAGTCGCCACGATCACTGCCGACATGGCATTTCCGTCGACCGCCTGCATCCTTCAGGACAGGCTCGGCGCTAAAAACGCAGCTGCCTTCGACATAAACGCTGCCTGCTCGGGTTTCATTTACGGTCTTCACATCGCAAACGGGCTCATTAGATCGGGGATACACAACAGGGTCCTGCTCGTCGGCGCCGAGGTGCTCTCAAAGGTGACTGACTGGCAAGACCGCACCACCTGCATCCTCTTCGGCGATGGCGCGGGGGCCGCGATCCTCGAAGCCACGAAAGAAAAAAAGGGGGTCTGTTCTACGCATATCAGCTCGGATGGAAGTCTGGGCGACCTGATACGTCTTCCCGGGGGGGGATCAAGAAACCCCTGTTCGAAGGAGACGATCCTCAAGAGACTTAACTACATCAAGATGAAAGGCAACGAGACCTTCAAGGTCGCGGTAAGAACGCTTGAAGAACTGGTGACCAGGACGCTCGCAGACAACAGTCTGGAGCCGTCCCAGCTCTCGCTGCTGATACCCCATCAGGCGAACATCAGGATCATCCAGGCGACCGCGAAACGTCTCGGCATGCCGATGGAAAAGGTCTTCGTGAACATCGAAAAATACGGCAACACCTCGGCTGCCTCGGTCCCGATCGCGCTGGACGAAGCTGTGCAGACAGGAAGGATACAGGACGGAGATTACATACTCATCGAGGCGTTTGGGGGCGGTCTCACCTGGGCATCCTCCCTGATCAGGTGGTAAGCCCCGTCACAGGGCTGTCTACTTTTTTTTCTCTTTCGCTTTTTCCCTCGATCTCGCGTGCAAGAGGCTGAACATTATTTCGAGTCTGTCCTTGTATACCATCGAGAGAAAGACCAGGATGATCGCGATCCCGAGGAGGATAAAAAAACGATAGTACTGATGGTGGTGAACAAAATTCCCGCCTAAAGTCAGAAGGACGGTCCCGCCGAATCTGCCGACCGTGCTGATCACAAAAAACTCCTTCGTACTCAGATGCCCCAGACCCAGGATATAACAGAGAAGGTCCTTCGGCGTCCCGGGTATCAGGAAGAGGAGAAAAACGAGAAAGGCACCCTTGTGGTGCAGAAGGTAGTCGTATTTCGCCATCGTCTCCCTCTTCACAAATTTTTCGACAAAGGGCCTTCCGAAGGTCCTCGACAGAGAAAACGCTATCAGGGAACCGAGCGTGAGCCCCACCGTGGAGAGGAAAATGCCGAGTGCAGGACCGTACAGATAGCCGCCGATGAACCCGGTCACCTCTCCCGGAATCGGCGCGGCGACGACCTGCATCACCTGCAGTAGGATAAAGCCGATGAAACCTGCAGGACCGAGCGAACCGATGAACGCGAGCAGTTTCTGCTTGTCCATGAAGAACCGGAACGCCCCCGTCCGGTAAAGAACGAAAACGGCAAGAAGAAACAGGACGAGCAGGCCTATTTTAATCCATACCAGAGTGCTCTTTTTATTCCCGCCCTGATGGTCTATGTCTCACCTCCGCACGAAGCCGGCCCGCCTGCTTTCATGCCGCGGGAGGCAACCTTTTCATGGGAAACTCAGGACTTCTTCTCACCTTTTTCCATAAAGGGCTTGAGCAAATCTATCGGCACCGGGAAAATGATCGTCGAATTTTTTTCCGTAGCGATCTCGGTCAGGGTCTGAAGAAACCTCAGTTGTAAGGCCCCACTTTCTGTTGCAATAATCTTTGCCGCATCCGCCAGCTTTTGCGAGGCCTGAAATTCTCCCTCTGCGTGGATTATCTTTGCCCTTCTCTCCCTTTCTGCTTCAGCCTGTCGTGCGATGGCCCGCTGCATTTCAACCGGCAGGTCAACGTTTTTCACCTCAACAGCAGAAACCTTTATGCCCCAGGGCTCTGTCTGGAAATCTATCACCTTCTGCAGTTGCGCATTCAACTCTTCTCTGTTCGAGAGAAGATCATCAAGCTGGCTCTGGCCGAGGATGCTCCTCAGGGTGGTCTGGGCAATCTGTGACGTGGCGTAGTAGAAGTCTTCAACCTCTGTTATAGCCTTGATAGGGTCGATAGGCCTGAAATAGATGACGGCGTTCACCTTCACCGTGATGTTGTCCTTGGTGATAATGTCCTGGGGGGGTACGTCCATGGTAACAGTTCGCAGACTGACCCTCACCAGTTTGTCGATTATAGGCCATATAATCACCAGTCCGGGGCCTTTCACCGGGATAATCCTCCCCAGCCTGAAGACAACGCCTCTTTCGTACTCCTTGAGGATTTTTATGGCGCTGGTGAGAAAATATATTACCAGGACCAGAACAAAGACAAACCCTGTAAATGCCGGTGTAAGTAACATTTCGCTACCTCCTTTTTTTGACCTTTATTTTCAAGCCCGAGACGGATTGCACCAGTACTTTCTCGCCCTTTCCGATTGCCTCGTCGGAATATGCCGACCAGACCTCTCCCCTCACCATGACCATCCCGCCCTCCGGCGTGATCTCCGACGATGTCGTTCCCTCCAGTCCTACGAGGCCCTCGCTGCCGGTCACCGGCCTTCGTCTCTGTGCCTTGTATACGAGACTGAAAGTCACCGAAAAGAAAAGCGCGGTGAAGATCACCGCGGGCAGGATAAGATAGAGCGACAGCCTGAGCATCGGCTCGGGAGATTCGAAGAGCATAAGGGAGCCGATCACCATCGATATGATGCCGCCGACGGTCAGTGCCCCGTGAGAGATAATCTTGATCTCAAGAATAAACATCACCAGACCCAGAATAATGAGAAGCAGCCCCGCATAGTTCACGGGCAGGGTCTGAAAAGAATAGAATGCGAGTATGAGGAAGATAGCGCCGGCGACCCCGGGAAATATCACCCCCGGGTTTGTAAGTTCGAAGAAGACGCCGTAAAACCCGAGCAGCATGAGCATATACGCAACACTAGGGTCGGAGATGAAGTTCAGTATCTTGTATCTCCACCCCATCTTCTCCCTCACGACCTCCGCCCCTGCCGTCCTGAGCGTCTTTTCGCCGAGCACCGTCATGACCTTTTTCCCGTCGATTTCTCTGAGCAGCGACCCCAGGTCGGGACTGACAAGATCGATGACGTGTTTTTTCAGTGCTTCGCTCTCGGTGATCGAAACGCTCTGTCGCACCGCCTCTTCCGCCCAGTCGGCGTTTCTTCCGTTTTTTTCAGCCAGGGACCTGATATACGCCGCCGCATCGTTCGTCACCTTTTCGGCCATCGTTTTATCCATCTTCCCTCCGGTCGACACCGGGTGGGCCGCGCCGATGTTCGTTCCGGGTGACATCGCCGCGACATGGGCAGCCATAGTGATGAAGACCCCCGCCGACGCGTCCCTGGCGCCGCTCGGCGAAACGTATACGATGACCGGCACCCCGCTGCTTATGATGGCCTTCACGATGCTACGCATGGACGTATCGAGTCCGCCGGGCGTATCCAGTTCTATGACGAGGGCAGCGGCGTTCATCCCGGACGCCCTGTCGATGTTTTTTTCGATAAACTCGGCCGAGACCGGATTGATTACACCGTCGACCGTGATCACCATCACCTTCCCTTTCTGCTCGGCGGGAAAGGCCGGGGATAAGAAAAGCGCAATCGATATGCACAGAATGATCCCCCTTACGATATCCGGAATCGTCCTTTTCGCACGGCGTTTTTCGGGTCCGGGATCAATCCTCATCATTACTAGCATAATACCTTATGCATAGTATAATATGAAACGTTCCGGGCAACAAAGTCCCCACTTTCGTTGACAAACGACGGCAATTTCTGCTATAAAAAAAGGCTAACTGAAGCAGCATTTTTCTTACTGAGCCCATATATGCTCCCGAATGCTTTCGGGATTAACCACCCTGCCTGGGATGGTGTTACGGTGTAATTGAGTAGATTTGTTATTTGCAATGTTCCCGGGTAGC
>JAJYLU010000254.1 GCA_021787505.1 Nitrospirota bacterium
GTTTTAACACGAATTCGGATCTGAAGAGTATAAAGGAAGCACTATTCCGGGCGGGACGGCGATCCGGCAGATAAAGCGGGCCAGTCTTCCCGTATCTGCTCTCCCGTGACGTCACTGATGGACCTGATAATAAACATCAATAAACCCTCCGGTATCTCCTCCCTCCAGGCTGTTACGAAGGTAAAGCGCATCTTCGGGGTGCGAAAGGCCGGTCACACGGGAACACTTGACCCTTTGGCAACGGGTGTTCTTCTCGTCTGCCTCGGTGAAGCGACAAAGGTGAGCAGATTTTTCCTGGATATGGACAAGAAATATCGCGCCAGGGTGAAACTCGGCGAACGGACCGATACCTGCGATGCGGAAGGAAGGGTGGTCGAGCGGAAAGACGCGTCTTCGGTAACCGAAGACCAGCTGGTTAAGGTCGTAAAGATGTTTGAAGGCGAGATTACGCAGCGGCCTCCCATGTATTCAGCAGTCAAGGTGCATGGAGAAAGACTCTATAAGCTTGCGAGAAAGGGCATTGAGATAGACAGACCTGAAAGACGCGTCAGGGTCTACGATCTTAAGGTGACCGCTACGCAGCTGCCTTATTTTGACATGGAGGTATCATGCTCCAAGGGGACATATATCAGGACGCTCTGCGACGACATCGGCGTTGTCCTCGGTCCGGGAGCCCACCTCGTTGCTCTCGAACGGTCTGCGGTAGGTTTTTTTGACATTGCAAATGCTGTCTCTCTGAGCGAGCTTGGGAGCGATGTCTTCCAGGCGGTTTGCAAAAAAGCCTTTTATTCGTTGGACGAGGCCCTTTCAGAATTGAAAGAATTAGTCCTGGAGCAGAACGATTATGAAAAAGCAAAAAATGGAGTCGCAATAAAATCGCTTAATTCCAATGACTTAGCTCTAGGTTCCTTTGTCAGGATGAAAAGTCCTTCAGGGCAATTGTTCGGAATTGGAACGGTAGACAAGGGGTATGTTCGCGTCGAAAGAATCTTAAATTTATAGCTCAAAACTCCCCATTTGTTAAACTAATTTCTAAGTGTTTATATTGAACTATTTGATATAACAGTAATATTCCTAAAAAAAACCTTGACATAATTTTTTTTTTCTGGTATTCATAAGCTATGCTTTTTAAAGGTAAGGGTTCCATCGGATTAGATTTAGGGTCAAGTTATATCAAGACGGTAAAGCTCAAAGAGTCGAAAGGCTCTTATGAACTTGAACTCTTCGACATTCACACACTCCCTCCTGAACTGATCGTCGACGGGTCCATCATCGATTCCATCAGGCTCGTCGACTCGATCAAAGAGATGATCAAGAAGACCGGCATCAAGACAAAGGATACCGTGATTTCCATTTCCGGCCATTCCTCGGTCATCATCAAAAGGATATCGTTACCCGAGATGTCAGAGGAAGACCTTTCGGAGTCGATAAAGTTCGAGGCCGAGCAGTACGTGCCGTTCGATATCGAAGACGTGAACCTTGATTTTCAGATACTCGGGCCCAAAGAGGAACCCGGGGAGATGGACGTAATCCTTGTCGCGGTCAAGAAGGATATCATCAACGAATATATCTCGGTCATAAAGGAAGCGGGCCTCAATCCCATTATCGTCGACATCGACGCCTTCGCGCTTGAGAATATGTACGGCGTTAATTATGAAATCGAGCCCGAAAAGAATATTGCATTGCTCAATATCGGGGCGAGTACGATCAACCTGAGCATCCTGAAGGGGGGTATTTCGGTATTCACAAGAGACAGTTCTCTCGGCAGCAATCTACATACCGAGGCGCTTCAGAGAGAGTTTAACATCTCATATGAAAATGCCGAAAGGCTGAAAAGGGGCGAATCTGTCGAAAACGTTTCCCATGAGGACGCGGCAGCCGTCATAGAGTCGGCATCCGAAGAGATATTGAGCGAGATCGTGCGGTCTTTTGACTACTACCGGAGCACGACGGTGCATGAGGACATCTCCGAAGTAATATTCGGCGGGGGTTGCTCGCTCCTGAAGGATTTTTCTTCAATGATCGCCGGCAGGACCGGAATCGAGACAAAGGTTGTCGACCCTTTCAGGAACATCAAGATACCGAATAGGTTTGATGTTGCCTATATCAAGGAGATCGCACCGATTATGGCTGTGGCGGTCGGGCTGGCACTCCGCAGGCAGGGTGACCGATGATAAAAATCAATCTTCTCCCGGTCAAGAAGAAAAAGAAGGCGAAGCCGCTGCCCACGTTTCTCATCGTCGCCGTCGGGGTAGTGATTGTCTCGATAGCCGTCATGTTCTATCTCAATTATTTTTTCCAGTCCCGGCTCGCCTCAAGACAGGCCCAGGTGACTGAGAACGAACGAAAACTTGAGGAACTGGCAAATAAGATAAAGGCCGTTGACGACTATGAGAAAAGGAACGCTGAATACAGAAAACGAAAAGATATTATCGAACAGCTCGGCAAGAATACCGCGGCGCCGGTGAGGATCCTCGATGAGATCAGCACCCTTTTGCCGGTGGGCGTGTGGCTTACTTCCATGAATATCACCGCGGACAGCATAAACTTGAAATGCAGCGCTTTTTCGAATACGGATGTAGTGAATTTTGTAAATAACCTGAAAGGCTCGAAGATCCTTGCCGACGTGTACCTGCAGGAGTCGGTCCAGGCACAGCAGGGAGGATTTACCATATATAACTTTGGCATAACTTGCAAGGTAAAAATCTGATATGGCGATAAAAATAAATGTGAAAGGTCTGCCCTTCTATGCAAAAGTAATAGTCGCTGCGCTGCCCGCGGTGATTATTCTCATTGTCGGCTTTATGTTTTTAATATCGCCGAAACAGAAGGAGATCAAGGCCCTCGATGCCAAGATCGACGAGCAGAACAACAAGATCGCAACCGGGCAGGCAAAAGGCGCCAAACTCGAAATCCTGATGAAGGAGAACGAGGCCCTGGCGAAAAGGCTCGATGAGCTGAAGGAACAGCTTCCTGAGGAAAAGGAGATATCAAGCCTCCTCAAGCAGGTCTCGGACCTTTCGACGGTCGCAGGGTTGGAGATAAAATCATGGAAACCCGGACAGAAGAAGAACCACCCGAGCGGGATTGTCGCTGAAATACCCGTTACCGTAGCGGTCATCGGAACCTATCACGATTTTGCGAATTTTCTGAGCAGCCTCACGCGACTGAACAGGATTGTCAATATCAACAATATCCAGATGGGGAGTGCCCAAATGAAGCAGGGCAAGGCTGTGCTGCAGATCAATTTCACGGCGTCCACGTTCTCGGCGGTGTCAGAAACAGAAGCTGGCAAGAAAGCGGAGCCGGGGAAGAAGAAATAAATGCAGAGACTATTATCTCATATTGGGAAATCAGTCGCGGTTTTCATGGTAGGATTTTCGCTCTTTCTCGTGGGATGCAAAAAAGAGGGGCAGCCGCAGAAACCCTTGGCCCAGAAACCGGTCGCACAAATACCCGCGGCCCAGAAGCAGGCAGCGCCGGCGGCCCAAGCGGCGGTTCAGCCTGCGGAGCAACCGAAGGCTGAGAGAGCGACCTATATGTATGAGCAGAAAGGACGGAGGGACCCTTTTGTATCTCTCGTACAAGTGGCAAAGGAAAAGCCCAAGCGGCTTCGCGGGGCAAAGCCGATAGAGAATTTCGACGTCGATGAGATTAAACTGATTGCGATACTCTGGAATAACAAACAATATTTCGCTCTTATCACTCTCCCTGACGGCAAGTCCTACACGATCAGGAAAGGGACAACGCTTGGACTCTACGGCGGGAAGGTCGAAGAGATCACGAGAGACAGCGTGTTGATCCGGGAGCATGTAAAAGACTATAGGGGACAACTCAAAACAAAGGATACAATATTGAAACTCCGCAAGGAGGGGGAATGATGAAAAAATATATGATATTAAAAATTCTTCTGCCGGTTATGATATTAACGCTGGTCCTCGGCTGTGCATCAAG
>JAJYLU010000255.1 GCA_021787505.1 Nitrospirota bacterium
TCTTCCCGCAGGCTTTCCAAAAGACCGCAGGTATTATGATCTTGCTTCCGTGAGGCTGACGCAATTCCTGATGCAACAAACGCTGAAGCTATCCCTTTTCGCTTTTTACAGTCCTTCGGTCGGCGAATACTTTATGAACCCTGAGATCAAGTATAATTTCACAGACCACATCTGGGCTGCTATCGGAGCAAATATCTTCGGCGGCGGCAACCAGGCAAGCCAGTTCGGACAGTTTACAAAGGATGACAATGCTTACGTGCAGGTGAGGTATGAGTTCTGAGTCTGCTTTTCTGCCAAAGTACCTGTTCGACAGAACCAGGATCAGTCCTACAGAAAGGTAAATGAAAAAAATATTGTACTTCCCTACCATTGACATAGAATGCATTTTCATCTAACGTGATATCATATAGCAATAAAACAGACGTTGCGGGAACAAGGGCGATCCTTCCGGCTGATGGCGGCCCGCAACTCGACTGAACGCTGCCGGAAACAGTTGCACACTAAATACGGTAAGGAGGCTGGCACCATGAACCTTGGGCAGAGTTGTCCCATAGCACGACTGGCAAAGATACTTGTCGCTACAGAACGTTCGGCGTTCAGCGAGGGCGCGGTGAGGGAGGCGATAAATCTTGCGAAGAAGTGTTCAAGCACCCTCTATGTGATGAGTGTTGTTGAAACAAATCCGGAATATGAGACGATAGGTGCGGAGTTTTTGCAGAAAGAAGAGCAAGAGGCCGTGCAATATCTCAAATCTATAAAGACAAGGGCCTCGGAGGAGATGCTCACTTGCGAGGTCTTTCTTCGGCGCGGAGACAGTCCCTCTCGCCTCATCGTGGAAGAGGCAAACCAAAAAAAGACCGATATGATTGTAATCGGAAGACGTGGCCGCAGAGGACTGGAGAAGGTTCTCCTGGGCAGCGCCGCTGCAAAAGTCATCGGACACGCGCCATGCAAGGTCTTGGTTGTTCCCAAGGCCGCGAGGATCGAATGCAAAAATATCCTGGTTGCAACTGACGGGTCGGAGTATGCCGACAAGGCCGTCGCAGAGGCGATCGAAATTGCAAAGCAGTGCGGCAGCCGGCTGATCGCTGTCTCTGTAATTCACGCAGAAGAGGGGAAAGAGAAAGCGGAAGCGAATGTCGGGGGCGTCGTGTCTGCAGCACAAAAGGCCGGTGTTGCCATCGAGACAACGACCCCCATCGGGAAACCCTATGAGGTCATCTCCGAGACATCGGCCGGTAGGGGCGTAGATCTGATCGTAATGGGCACCTATGGGAAGACCGGCTTGAAAAAACTCTTGATGGGGAGTACGACAGAGAAGGTGATAGGCATGGCGGGATGTGCAGTGCTGGTCGTCAAGTAGTCTCACGCAGAACATACCAGACCCACGGACAAAATTATTTGCCCAGTGTTATCACATAGCTGCCGCGAGGCGGTGTCCTGCCGCCTTCGCCTGGCGGACAAGCGGGAATAACGATCTTGTGACACTCCGTGCGACTTTCTTAGTAAATCCTTGAATACCGCCAAATATCCATTTTCTGTATTATATAGAGAAGCCCTTTTCTGTATGGTTAAAATGAACAATCAATTTTGCTGTTAGACAAGCATGCATATGGCATTTTATCTCTTTCTGTTGATTGCCGGCGCAATCGTCGGTTTTTTTTCCGGCCTGCTCGGTATCGGGGGAGGAATACTCATGTTCCCGCTTCTTCTCTATCTGCCTCCTCTTTTTGGTTTCCATCTCATCGGCGTCAAGAACATCACCGGACTGACGATGATACAGGGCTTCTTTTCATCTCTTTCAGCGATGTTTTTCTATCACAGACACAGCCTGGTGAACAAACCTCTCGCACTCACCCTCGGGCTTTCGCTCTTTCTGTCTTCCCTCACCGGTTCCTTCGTCTCGAAGATGGTTCCGGACAAACCCCTTCTTTTCATCTTCGCGGGGCTGGCCCTGACCGCCGCCCTGATGATGATAATCCCCCGCAGTTACGCAAAAGACGACCTGACCGAAGACAAGGTGTCATTTCACAAGCCGACCGCAGTAGTGATAGGGGTCACGATCGGCCTTTTGCTGGGTATGGTAGGACAGGGAGGCGCCTTCATCATCATTCCCATTCTCCTTTACGTGCTGAAGATCCCTCTTAGGGTCGCACTTGGGAGCACGCTGGCGATCGGCCTTTTCTCTTCCTCGGCAGGTCTCATCGGCAAGATTGCGACGGGACAGGTGCCTTTTCAGATGGCTGCCGCGCTTCTCATCGGAGCGATTCCTTCGGCGCAATTAGGAGGAGTTGTCGGAAAAAAGACGAAGACGCGGGATCTGAGGTGGATTCTCGCCTTAATCATCATAGTAACGGCTGTAAAAATCTGGATGGATATCTTTAAATAGTACGAACAAACAAGTTTCCAACAAAATGCAACAATGAAGATTTACAGGAGATACAAACAAGGATAACGAGCAAGCTTACGAAAAAAAAAGGGCCAAACCCTTGCGGATTTGGCCCACCCTTGGAATCTCACAACTTCGTCCGGTGAGCTTATACACCTGTCAGACGGTTGCGAACATTGCAGTTTCTCACGGGAACTCTCAAGTGCCAGGCAATGGACTATTCTGATTGTTTCGAGCGGAAATCTTTGCGGATGCGATGCGCTGGTTATCGGTCAAAGCGAACCGCGTTGAAAACCCTCTGCGGCAAAGGAAGCAACGTTAATCCCACCGCTGGCCCCTTCGATCTACATCCCGCCGATGATCGTCTCTCCCGCTTTCACCATGTCGCCTAAGCCGACCCTAATCTTCGCATCCAGAGGAAGGTAGAGGTCTGCTCTTGAGCTGAACTTTATGACGCCGTACCTTTCCCCGCGTTTGAGAACATCGCCGACCTTTTTTCTGCACACCGCCCTTCTGGCAAGGAACCCGGCGACCTGCCTCACCAGGACATTACCGTATTCTGTTTCGAAGACCATCTCGATGTTCTCGTTTTGGAGTGACGCCTCATCCTTGTATGCGGCATGAAACCGCCCCTTGTTGTGCACCACCTGTTTCACTCTTCCGTCACAGGGAGCGCGGTTCACATGCACATCCATGGGTGACATGAAGATGCTGATCTCCCTGACGTCCTTTTTCAGGTATTTGGACTCATGCATGTTCCGTATCAGAATTATCTTTCCGTCGGCGGGCGCGACAAAGATATCTTTCTCATCCGGGACGTTCCTCTCGGGGTCCCTGAAGAAATAGAGCATAAAGGCGACGAGAAGAGCCGGAATGACCGCACCAAAAGGCATAAACAAAAATACAAGAACCGTCAGGGCAACAGACCCTGCTATGAAGGGATACCCCTCAGGGGCTAATTTCATCGAGGCACACCCTGCTATAACAGGTAAACGGGCAGTGCAGAATTTTTGTGCAACACCTTATAAAAAAACCTTTTGAGGATTCAGCTAAAACCCTCTTGAGTAAATGAATAAGGCCAACAGAGTAAATTATCTTGTTGATCACAAAAATTCTCAAGCTGTCCGTTTCCCGAATTTCCTATAGAAAACCGTGACCTAAACGCTACGCCTTTGATTTATCGACGAGCTTTCCCTTCTTCAGCCACGGCATCATAGCCCGGAGTTTGGCCCCCACCTGCTCAATCAGGTGCCGTTCTCCTTTTCTTGTCAGCGCATTGAAGACCGGCTTGTTCGCTTTGCATTCGAGCATCCATTCCCTTGCAAAGACACCGTCCTGGATCTCCCCGAGGATCTTCTTCATCTCCTTCTTCGTGTCTTCGGTTACTACGCGTGGGCCCCTCGTCAGGTCACCGTATTGTGCGGTGTTGCTGATGGAATATCTCATATTCGATATTCCGCCCTCGTAAATGAGGTCGACGATGAGCTTGACTTCGTGGAGACATTCGAAATACGCCATTTCAGGGGCGTACCCCGCTTCGACGAGCGTCTCGAA
>JAJYLU010000256.1 GCA_021787505.1 Nitrospirota bacterium
CAGTTGTAAACGATGTTTTGCAAAGCCGGACAGGGGCGCTGAAAAATGGCTTGTGGCGACACCTTACAGACCTACCGAGAGGCCAGCCAGCCTTTTCCAGCACCCGTCCGCAACCACAAGCCGCTCAGTTCCGACGCGGTTTCAACACCTCCATTATCAGCCTCAGCGTCCCGAGGAATCCGTAACTCCGCAGGATCGTGCTGAATTTCGAATACCACGAGTAAAGGAACGTCAGAGGGTCGCGCACGTTCTTGTCCATTGCATAATCGTATTCCCATACCCTGCTTTCCGCCGCACCGAATTCCGTGAGGACCTTCAGCACCCTCTCCCTGTCTCTGTCGAGGCAATACACGCAGATCGCGCTCGGGTCCTTTTTCCAGTATTTCGCGCTCTCTATCTCACCGGAATCGATCAGCGGCGCTAATTTGCCCGCAAGCTCCTCGATCTTCTCCCTCCTGTCGAAGACGATCCACTTGCCCCCGTGGCGGACCCAATTTCCATGGTCCGTTCCGCGCCCGTATTCAGGCAACAGCCACAGCCAGAGCAGGTCTTCAGTTTTGCGCATGGGCAGAGCGGGGGTTCTCCTACGGTTATATGTCCCTCGACGGGCAGAGGTCGTAGAGTACGCAGTCCGAGTGTTTCGGCTTTTTTGCCTGGCAGATCTGTCTGCCGTGGAAGATCAGAAGATGCGACAGGTTTCCCCAATCCTCCTTCGGGGTGGTTTCCATAAGTTCTTTCTCGATCTTCACGGGGTCATTGTTTTTGGTGAGGCCGAGACGGAACGCGAGCCTTTTTACATGCGTGTCCACCGCGATGCCTTCATTGATCCCGAAGGCGTTCGAAAGGACGATATTTGCCGTCTTTCTCGCGACGCCGGGCAGCGTTATGAGTTCCTCCATTGTCTTTGGGACCTTTGACTGGAAGTTTTCTATGATCATCTTTGCCGATGCCTGTATGTTCTTCGCCTTGTTGTTGTAGAAATTTATCGAACTGATGTCCTTGCGAAGAGTGTCGAGCGGAACTTCGGCATAGTCCCTGACCGATTTATATTTTTTGAAGAGTGACTCAGTGACCCTGTTTACGTGAACGTCCGTCGTCTGCGCAGAAAGGATCGTCGCGACGAGGAGTTGGAAGGGATCCCCAAAGTGCAGGGCCGTTTTTGGTCCGGGATATTCTTTCTTCAGCCTTTTCATTATTTCCCGCAGTTCTTTCTTGGTATTCATGGTGCTTTTCCTCCCGGTAGATATTCCTTGAAATCGTTAGCTTACGTATACAGAGTATATCAGGGAAGGGCGGATCTGCATAGGCTTGGACCGGCCCATATTTCAGCCGCCATCACGTGCTATCAGAGCCAGAATTCCGGATATCTCCGGTTCCTGGGAATATTATTTACGAGAAGTGCAATCGCAAGCATGATCGACGCGCCTGCCGCCGCCGGAATGATCGCATATAAATAGCCCAGCTTGTGCACGCTTTCCCCTCCTATGACCGCGATCAGCGCTGTTGCGCCGCCGGGAGGATGAAGGGTCCTTGTGGCATGCATGAACGCGATGGCCGTGGCGACCGCAACCGCGGATGCCAGCCACATATACGGGTGAAGCAACTGAAAAGATGCCACGCCGATTATGGCGGAACAGAAATGCCCTCCAAGAAGGTTCCTCGGCTGCGCAAGCGGGCTCTTGACGGCTCCGTATATGAGTACTGCAGATGCCCCGAAGGAGCCGATGATCAGAGTCAGTCCTGTGCGGTCAAGGAGATTATAGCTGATGGCAGCCACTGCGGAAATACCGAGGAAGGCCCCGACCCATGACCAGAGGATCTCTGAAAAACTCACCGCAGGAGGGCTCTTTGTGGTGCCCTTCATTTTATTAAGATACACTTTCAGCATGCCGGACTCTATTCTCCCCATAATCAACCTGTCTTTTTATAGGAGGCGGCACGAACGATGTCTCCCCTTGAGACAATTCCAATGAGATTTCCTTCGCTGTCCGAAACGGGGACCCTGTTGATGTTCTTTTCGGCAAAAAGCCTTGCGATTTCGGTCGCCGTAGCCTCCCCGCCGACGGTCACCGGAGGAGACGACATAATGTCCTCCGCCTTTTTCTTGCGGATGGGAAGCGCAACGCAGCCCCCTTTCAGGCACTCGGCAACCACACCCATGAAGTGTGTTTTGTCTTTTGCGCCCATAGAGGAGAGGAAGTCTTTTTCGGATATGACACCGGCCACCTTTCCATTGTCGTCCAGGACAGGCACGCCGGAGATCCCCTGCGCGGCCATCACGTCGGCAACCTCTTGTATCGGCGTCGTCTTTTTCACGGAAAAAACCTTCGCCGTCATTATGTCTTTCGCCCTGACAGAGGTGGTGATGCGGCTTAATGCATGCCGGTATGCGAGTCTGTAGATTTCCTTTAGATCGGCCGGGGTAATGTCCAGATACCCCTGTATATCCTTCATCGCCTCGTAGATATCCTCATCGGATACCTCGATTTCAACGGGGAGGTCATTTCCGTCTCTCTTCTCATCCATAACGGTTCTGTGCCTCCAGGCCTGTTTCTTGATGAATACTCATGCTTATTTATAGCATCACAACGACAGAGCATACCATGATCTACGTCATACTACGAAAAAATGGATCGAAGCCTCTTCGTTCATCCTCCAGGCCGCAGGGGGCCTTTTGGTCCCTTTTCATTATTAAGGCCGACTTTCGCGCCATTGCTCCCCCTTCTTTAACTCAGCCCGGACGATGTCCGCCACCTGCCGCGCGGTCTCTTTTCGTTCTTCCTCGGGAACGGAGTCAATATCAAAACGGTCCGTGTATTTACCGTAAAGAGAAAGGGCATCGAACTGAATCAGATTCTCTTCCCCGACGAGATTTTCCAGGACCCTGCCGTGACATCGAAGGAAACAACCGTCTATAAGCACAATCTTCCCCGCGTTCTTCATCCACTGTGCCAAAGCCGAACCGGGCACTGTGAACAATTCCCCATGACAGCCGCGTCGATATGGTTCCTCCTTTGCCACCAGGTGGGCTGCAAGACGTGCGATCTCGCCTCTGATGCAGGCCCCTTCGCATGAGAGGACCGGTATTTTGACTTCCTCCAGGTGCCTGCTGCCGACTTTTCTCCTACAGGACAGGTTCCATCGGTCTTTGAAATCTCGACAGTGAATATGCCGTTTGACTCTTTCATTTCTTCCTCTTTACAGATTCAGCCTTGTACTGCAGATACCAGACCGGCAGATCATCGAGCCCATACGTCCTCTCATCATGAACAAGCAAAGGACCATCATTACGATCATGATGAGCGGGAATATCCACCAAAGTCCGTAACCATAACCTGAACAGGGAAACATATAAATCACCTCCTTTTAGCCCTATAGACGAAAGGAAGCAGAGAAAGGATACACCTATTTCTTGAGGAACTTTAGTGAAGGGGCCTTGCGGTCACAGGCAACTTCGTTTCATCTGAGAGGATCTATTTTCCCGGCCGCCTTTTCACCCAGGAGCTTTCCCAATTTGGACATATGGAGCTTTTCTTCTTCAATAAGGCTGCCGAAGATATCTTTTGCACTTTTGTCATCTATGTTGCGGAACATTTTGATATACAGGTCAAGCGAGTTTGTTTCGACCTGCATTGCAATTTCAAGCATATCCAGCAAGGCCTTGCCCTGTTTTCTTAAAAAGCCGATGGCGTCCTCAATCCTGACACCGCCCTCCATAACTCCCTTCAGCGGCTCTTTATTTAAAATATCTTCAGAGACGTTTTCTCCGGTAACCAGGGTGTAAGCCCTAAGGATATTCGTCTTATGTTTTGCCTCAGCCTCTGAGATCGTAGTGAAGATGCCCTTTGCTTCAGCGTCGGACGTTAACCCTGCAATGCCCGCATAAAACATTCTGCTGCCTTCCTCAAGGGCCAGGGCCAGGGACATTAGTTCTTCCGCTGT
>JAJYLU010000257.1 GCA_021787505.1 Nitrospirota bacterium
CGTGACGATGTCCTGGATCAGTACAGAATCGCTGGCCAGCCTGATGCCGAATTCCTCCGCCTTGCGCAGGATATTGCTCCTGCCGGCAAGGTCGGAGATCAGGACCCGCTGGGAATTACCGACAAGCTCCGGCCTGATGTGCTCGTACGTCTCGGGCCTCTTCTGTATCGCGCTGACGTGCATCCCGCCCTTATGCGCAAAGGCGCTGTCTCCGGTGTAGGGCTGCCGCTTGAAATGCCTGAGGTTCGCGATCTCGTTCACGTACCTCGATACGTCCCTCAGTTTCGCAAGCTGCTCCGGTTCTATGCAGCGGATGCCGAGTTTCAGCTGGACGTTCGGGATGATCGAGATGAGGTTAGCGTTGCCGCACCGCTCGCCGAGTCCGTTGATCGTGCCTTGCACATGGTCCGCCCCGGCCTCGACACTCATCACCGAGTTGGCGACCGCGCATTCCGCATCGTTATGGGCATGGATCCCCACCGGGGCAGAGAAGTCCTTTATCATCTTTTTCACGACGTCCTCGACGACCGAAGTGATCGTCCCGCCGTTCGTATCGCAGAGGACCAGGCAATCTGCGCCGGCGTCCTGCGCGGCCCGAAGGCATTTCACCGCGTATTTGGGATTGTTGATATACCCGTCAAAGAAATGCTCGGCGTCGAAGAAGACCTTCTCGACATGCTTCTTCAGGTATGCGACCGAATCGTGGATGATGTCGAGGTTTTCCTCGAGCGGCACCCTGAGCGCCTCTTTCACGTGGAAGTCCCATGTCTTGCCGAATATCGTGATCACAGAAGTACCGGCATCCAGCAGCGACTTCATCGTCTCGTCGTTCGCCGGCTTCTTCTTCGGCTTGTGAGTGCTGCCGAAGGCGACCACCCTCGCATTTCCGAGTCTGAGCTTCACCGCCTTCCTGAAGTATTCCGCATCCCTCGGGTTCGACCCTGGATATCCGCCCTCGACAAAGTGTACGCCGAGTTCGTCGAGCTTCTCGGTGATCCGCAGCTTGTCTTCCACCGAAAAGGAAATGTCCTCCGACTGTGCGCCGTCCCTCAGCGTGGTATCGTATATCTCGATCCTTCGCATCGATTTTCTATGTCCCGGCCGAAGCGGCAAGCCCGAAGGCGTCGTGCAGCACCCTCACCGCAAGCTCCGTAAATTTCAGGTCGATGACGCACGACACCTTGATCTCTGACGTGCTGATCATCATGATATTGATCCCGTGTTCGGCGAGCGTCCGGAACATCTGCGAGGCGACCCCCGAGTGGGTCCTCATCCCGACCCCCACGACCGAAACCTTGCTGATGTCCTCTCTCATGTCGACCCTCTTCGCGCCTAGTTCCTTTGACACCGCCTCCGTCACCTCCAGCGCCCGCCGCGAGTCGGTCTTCGGCACGGTGAACGAGATGTCCGCGGACTTTCCGTCGCTGCTGACGTTCTGGACGATCATATCTACAACGATATTCGCGCCTGCGATAGTATCAAAGAGCTTCGCCGCGATCCCCGGCTTGTCCGGGAGGTCCACGATAGTAATCTTCGTCTGGTTCTTATCATACGCAACTCCTGATACGACAACGTTCTCCATGTCCATATCCTCCTCAGCCACGAGTGTCCCGGGATTGTCGTTGAAACTCGACCTGACGACTACAGGCACATTATACTTCATCGCGAACTCCACCGACCTCGTCTGGAGCACCTTCGCCCCGAGGCTCGCGAGTTCGAGCATCTCCTCATACGAAATCTTCCGCAGCTTTCTCGCTGCGGGAACGATGTTCGGGTCGGTCGTATACACTCCGTCCACGTCGGTATAGATTTCGCAGAGGTCTGCGCCGACCGCCGCCGCAACCGCAACCGCCGAGAGATCGGACCCGCCACGGCCGAGGGTAGTGACATCCGTTTCTCCCTCGGTCACACCCTGAAAGCCGGCGATGACCACGATATTCCCGTCCCTGAGCGCCTTGTGGATCCTCTCGCCCGATATCCTCTCAATCCTCGCCTTCGTATGCACCTTATCAGTAATGATGCCGGCCTGTCTTCCGGTCATCGACTTCGCCTTACACCCAAGGGCCTCGACCGCCATAGCGGTCAGGGCCGACGTCACCCTCTCGCCGGAGGACAAGAGCATGTCCATCTCCCGCTCCGGAGGCGAGGAAGACACCTGGTGCGCCAGCCCGATCAGTTTGTCCGTCTCGCCGGACATTGCCGAGACCACCACCACGACTTGGTTGCCCTGCTTCGCCGTCCTCACCACCCGTTCAGCGACCGCCTTTATTCTTTCGACGTTTCCTACGGAGGTCCCCCCGTATTTCTGGACTATGAGTGCCACATTCCGCCTCCGCACAAGAAAGACTTCACCGCTCACATCCTCCTCATTTTCCCTTGATAAAGAAATCCATTAATGTATAGCCGTCTTCGAAAGAGAGCGCGTCCGGCATCTTCGTGATCTCTTCGTCGAACTTTACGTCCCTCTTCTCCATTTCTTCTCTGCTGTCGAAAAGAACAAAGGGCACCGGGTCGCCGGTATGAGTCCTCAGTTCGATCGGGGTCGGGTGGTCGGGCAGAAGGAGAATCCTGCATTCGCCGAGGTCGGCGGCGCCGTCCATTACGGTCCCCACAACCAGCCTGTCGAAATCTTCGATCGCCCTTATTTTATCCTCGCACCTGCCCGAATGACCGGCCTCATCAGGAGACTCTACATGGATATAGACGAAGTCCGTCTCCTTCAGGGAGGCGAGGGCCGCCTCGGCCTTTCCCTTGTAGTTCGTGTCCAGGTATCCGGTCATCCCCGGGACATTCAGTATCGAAAAGCCGGCGTAGATGCCAAGCCCCCTCGTCAGGTCTACGGCCGATATCAGGGAACCGCCGACACCATATTTTTCTTTGAACGTCGGGATTGCCGGCTTTTTCCCCTGACCCCAGAACCAGATGCTGTTTCCGGGGTTCTTGCCGTTTCTTTCTCTCTCTCTGTTGACTGGATGCCCATCGAGCAGGTCCGCGGAATCGCGCATCAGTTTCCTCAGTACTTCCTCACCCTTACCGACCGGAAGATAGTCGACGATATCTTTGCCCAGGATGTCGTGAGGCGGGACGCACTCCACCTCCGCCAGACCCTTTGACCAGACCATCAGGTGCCGATAGCTTACGCCCGGATAGAATCTGATCTTGTCCGTTCCCAGTTCCGCGTCGATCTCCTTTATCAGCCGGGCCGCTTCTTCCGTGGTGATATGGCCGCTGCTGTAGTCCTCCATCACCGCCGTCGACCTGTCCGGGCTGAACTTCAGAGTGACGAGGTTGCACCGGAAGGCAACGTCGTCGTCTTCAAGTTTTACTCCGATGCTCGCCGCCTCGAGCGGCGCCCTGCCGGAATAATATATACGGGGGTCATATCCGAGTATGCTCAGGTTTGCCACATCCGAACCGGGGTGCATGCCCTCCGGAATCGTACGCACCCGCCCCTGCCGACTCTGCGCGGCAAGCCTGTCCATATTCGGCGTCGAGGCGTGCTGGAGGGGCGTTTTTCCACCCAGTTCCCTCAGAGGCCTGTCCGCCATGCCGTCTCCGACAATCACGATATATTTCATAAGATATCCTTTATTATACCTTCGATCACCCTCAGGTCCGCCTTTACTTTGACCGGTGCCTTCGAAACTCTGAAGACCGTGTCGGGGTCTTTCAGCCCGTTGCCCGTCAACGTGCGGACCACCCTGTCACCGGCCTTGAAGTACCTTCCTTCGTTCCCCTCGCTGCCGCGGACCATCACCGTGCACTCACCCTTATCTCCCGCCGGAACGGCTATTCGATCACGTCGCCTTCGACAAGCTCGACTTCTATACCTCTTTCCTTCAGCCAGTGGATTCCCTTTTCAAGGTCTTCCTCAGTCCCCTCGATCTCCAGAATCATCTCGCCGACGGTTTCGGCGACCCTGGCCCGCCGTATG
>JAJYLU010000258.1 GCA_021787505.1 Nitrospirota bacterium
AATCGGCTCTTCAAAACAGGATATAGTATCGCGTCCCGGCCGTCAAGTAAGTATCTGAAACTATCAAGAATATTAGTAACTATAGGATTACGCAACATTATATGAACAAGCTTATGTTTGCGTCGAGTGCAAAGTCCAGGAACTCGGCCGCGCCTGCGGCGACCGTCCCTTCCACGAGGTCCTCTTTCTTCACCCCGGTCATCTCGAGCGTCGGCGTGCAGGCGATGAACTTGACGTCCATCTCCCTGCAGGCGTCGACGAGTTCGGGGATCGAGGGCCAGTTGATCTTCTTGATCATGCCGCCCATCATCGTCGTTGCCATAGAGGTCATGCCCGGAAGCATGCCCAGTATGTTCGGAAACGGTATCGGCGAGGGCATCGCCGGGTTGGCGATCGGCGCCACCTTCAGCGAACGGTACTTTTTCTTGTTGACGATATCGACGCCGTAGAGCGTAAAGAATATCTGCACCTCGACGTCCATCGCCGCAGCGGTCGAAGCGAGGATGAGCGGCGGATAGGCCATATCCAGCGTACCCTTGCTAGCGATGATCGCCATCTTTTTCTTGGTTTCTGTGTCTGCCACGGTTTATCTCCTCTCAATCCCTGTTTATAGTATATCACTTTCCCGTCGGGAAAGCCTTTACCGGATATTATTTTCGGCCCCGAAAATTCCCCTGGGGGCAAGGCCGGATTCTTCAGATCTATTATAAAGTATACCGGGCCAATTGTTACATTGTCAATAAACTGCTTGACTCTTAAGGGGCCGTTGAAAAAGTGCGCTTAAATCGTTGGCCGTCATTCCCGTGGATACGGGAATCCACTTTTTTTAGAGGAGTTTGGATACCCGCCTTCGCGGGTATGACAGGCTCTATTGACAAAAAAGAGTTTTTCAACATCATCTCAAGGGGCGCGGGGGCCATCAACGGGTTCGGTCCTCTTGGCAATTGATGCTATACTTTTTTAAGCGGGTGAAATGAAAAATTTCGACATTTCAAGCATCTTTAACAAGATGGCCGACCTCCTGGAGATCAGGGGGGAAAACCCCTTCAGGATCAGGGCATACCGAAAGGCGGCATTCAATGTCGAGTCCCTGGGGAAAGACATTTCGCTGTTTTCGAAGGAAGACCTGATGAATGTCCCCGGCATAGGGAGCGATCTTGCCGGCAAGATAGAAGAATACCTTGCGACGGGAAAGATCGAGGCCTACGAGAGACTGAAGACCCAGGTGCCTGAGAGTCTGACGGAACTCCTGAGCGTGCCAGGTCTCGGGCCGAAGACCGTGGCCCTCATCTACGACCGGTATCGCGTGAAGGACATCGCCGAACTCGCGAAACTTGCGAAGGAACACAAGCTGCTCGGGCTGCCCGGCATCAAGGACAAGACCGAGGCAAACATCATCAAGGGGATCGAGATGCTCCAGAGGGCATCGTCGCGGTACCCGCTAGGCAGGGCGCTTCCTGTCGCACGGGAGATCGCGGCCCATCTTTCGGAACATGCTCCGGTCGGCAGGCTGGACATCGCCGGCAGCATCAGACGATGGAAGGAGACTATAGGGGACATCGATATCATCTCTACTTCCCGGGACCCGGGGGCGGTGATGAATACATTCACGCGCATGCAGGGCGTCAGGGAAGTGCTCATGAAGGGACCTACGAAATCGAGCGTGGTTCTGAAAGAAGGGATGCAGGTCGATATCCGCGTGGTAGACGAGGACAGCTACGGCGCTGCGCTGGCGTATTTCACCGGGAGCAAGTCGCACAATATCAGGCTGAGGGAGATCGCCGTAAGGGCCGGCATGAAGCTGAACGAATACGGCATATTCAGGGAAAAGGACGACAAGAATCTCGGCGGGAGGACCGAAGAGGAGATATACGAGGTCCTCGGTCTGCAGTACGTGCCGCCCGAACTTCGCGAGGACACAGGCGAAGTGGAGGCCGCCGCCGAACATTCCCTGCCCCGCCTTCTGGAACCCACTGATATCAGGGGTGACCTGCACGTCCACAGTGACTGTCGGACGGGAACATGAAACTCGGGGAGCTTGCCGATATCCCCGTAGAAATGGGCTACCGCTATATCGCCGTAACCGACCATTCGAAAGGCCTCGGCGTTGCGCGGGGACTGAACGAGGAGCGGATCATCGAGCAGAGGAAGGCGATTGCCGCGCTGAACAGGAAACTCAGGGGGATCAGGCTGCTTGCAGGAGTCGAGATCAATATCCGGAGCGACGGGAGCCTCGATTTCGGGGAGGAGGTGATGAAAGGGTTCGACATCGTGGTCGCCTCGGTCCATTCCGGATTCAAGCAGTCGGGGGCCCAGATCACCGAAAGGATCGTTAAGGCGATGAGAAACCCGTATGTCTCGATCATCGGCCACCCGAGCGGCAGGCTCATAGGAGAGCGGGACGCCTACGAAGTGGACATGGAGAAGGTGATAGAGACCGCAGCGGAGACCGGGACGGCCATCGAGATCAACGCATATCCCCTGAGGCTCGACCTGACCGAGCCCTACATCAGGAGGGCAAGGGCCAAAGGGGTTTCGCTGGCGATCGGCACGGACTCTCACAACCGCGGCCAGTTCGGGAATATGGCCTTCGGTGTTTCCCTCGCAAGGAGGGGATGGCTCGAAAAAAAGGACGTCCTCAATACCCGCGACCTCAGGGCGCTTCTGGCGACGCTGAGCGCGAAGCGCCGGAAGAAAAAGAGCTGAATGAAAAGGGGGATAGTGCGCAGTCAGCTGATGCCGTATTTCTTCAGCTTGAGGTAGAGCGTCTTTCTGTCGATTCCCAGGATCTGGCTCGCCCTTGACTGGTTTCCGCCGGTCTCCCTCAGCACCCGCAGGATATAGTCCTTCTCAATCTCTTCGAGGGAGGGGTTTGCGCTCATTTCCGTCTCCGCCCGGGGAGCGCTGATCGAGAGGTCTTCAGGCCCGATCATCGAATTATCGCAGAGAATGACACCGCGCTCGACCACATTTTCGAGTTCCCGCGCATTGCCGGGCCAGGGATAATTGTTCAGTATCTCCGTCGCCCCGGGCTTAAACCCGTCTATCTGTTTCCCCATTTTTTTGCCGTATTTCCTGAGGAAATGCTCCGCGAGTTCGGGTATATCTTCTTTACGCTCCCTGAGCGGCGGTATCGTGATATTTATGACGTTCAGACGGTAATAAAGGTCCTCCCGGAAGTCCCCGTTTTTTACGAGTTCCTTCAGTTCCTTGTTTGTGGCGGCAATGAGCCGGACGTCCACCTGGAGCGTCTTGTTGCTCCCGAGCCTCCTGAACTCGCCGGAATCGAGGAACCGCAGAAGCTTCGCCTGGAGACCTAGGGGCATCTCCGCTATCTCGTCGAGAAAGAAAGTGCCCCTGTCCGCCACCTCGACGAGGCCGTGTTTCTTCTGGAAGGCGTGGGTAAAGGCGCCTTTCTCATGCCCGAATATCTCCGACTCGATCAGGTTTTCAGAGAGGGTGGCGCAGTTGAGGGCCACAAAGGGGGAACCGCTCCTTCTGCTGTAGCGCCATATCGTATTGGCGACGAGCTCTTTTCCGGTGCCGCTTTCGCCCTGCACAAAAACGGGCGAATCGGTCGGTGCGATCTTCCGGATGAGGCCGAGTATCTCCTTCATCTGCCTGCTCCGGCAGATGAACTCGGCCGGTGATTCCTTCCGCACAAGCTCCTGCTCGAGCAGCTGGCTCTTTTTGCTGAGCCTGCCGTACTCGAAGGCGCGGTTGATGACGATCACTAGTTCGTCGAGCTTGTACGGCTTGCTGAGGTAGTCATACGCGCCGTTCTTCATCGCCTCGACCGCGGTCTCGACGGTCGCGCGTCCGGTGAGGACGATGATCACCGGGGAAGCGGGGTCGGCCTTCAGCCTGTTCATGAGTTCGATGCCGTCGATACCCGGCATCACGATGTCGAGGAGCAGCACGTCGAA
>JAJYLU010000259.1 GCA_021787505.1 Nitrospirota bacterium
CGCAATGGCAAAGGTATTAGGAGAAACAGGTCGATATGTGACAGCACAGTCGATAAAGACATACAAGAAGCAATTCGTTGCTCTCTTTCTGATAGCTTGGGGATTAGCGTTTGGCGAGCGAAAACAAGAAAAGTAAGAAGCTGCCGCAAAAAGAGATTGATTCCATTTCACAGGCATTCCTTGCCCTGGCCAGGATGGATAAGAATTTCGGGCCAGAGGGCAAATAGTTGGCGCTTGGGGAAAAGATCACTAGAATATAGGCGATTATGGAGGGCTGCGCGGGGGCAAATACACATTTGCATATTAGGAAAGTCCTCCCCGTTCTGCTAATATATTTACGATGGTTCCCGAAAATAAACATACCTGCTTGCCCTGTCATGCATCATGAAGCTGAATAAGATATGCCCTGATTGCGGGGCCGAGTACGTCCCTAATATCGAGAAATGCTCTGATTGCGGCAGGGTCCTGATCTTCCCTGAGGAGCTCGAGAAAGCACAGGAGGAAAAGGAACGCCTCATGGAGAAGGCGGTCGAAAAAGAGGCCGTGGTCAGGGAGGGCGATCTGGATTGGCTGAGCGAACTGCGCACAGTCCTTATTGACGCAGGCATCCCGAGCACCGTCCATTGCGATCCGGGCTGTAAGAAAGGCTGCCATGGCGATCAATGCCGTCTGGTCGTATCGCCTGAAGACCTTGAAAGGGCGCAGCAGAGCATCGAGGAATACTTCATGGAAATCAACCCTGAACTCCGCGCCTCGAATGAATTGATCAGAGAGGGGAAGTGTCCGGCCTGTGGTCACCCCGTCGGCCAAAACGACCGTGAATGCCCCGATTGCGGCCTGCCGCTCATAATTAATGAAGAAGAGGAAGAGTAGGGTAATAAAGGCAAGGCTGAAAGGAAAGGTAAAGGTAGAGGCAGAGGCGTGAAGCGTAAGGTGTAAGGTAAATAAGTTTGGGGCATGTGGCAACGCCCCGTTAAAGACAGTGAAAATTGATTAGTGATCAGCAGCGGCTGCTCCCGAGGCGTAAAATTTCATGGTGAGAAATCCCGCTATGAGGGCGAGACCACAGGCGGCAAATGGCAGGAATGGCTCGAAATCGTAAAGTGCTCCGGCCAGCAACGGCCCCCCGATCATTGCCGCGGACAGCACCGATGCCATGATGCCGAGTACCTCCCCTCTCCTCCGGGGACCCGCCATCCCTGCCGCACGACTCTGGACGGTCACACGCAGAAGCGACTGGCTGAACATATGGAAGACGATCCCAGCGACGAGAAAGGGAACAAAGGGCGCCATCAGTAGCAACACTCCCGCCGCGTTCGAAAGAAAGGGCCAGACCTCCAGTGCGGATTCCCTGAAGAAACGCAGCCAGAAACGACGGAGGAGCAATGTCTGGTTCGCAAAGATGACGATGCCCATGCCGGTGTAAATCGTTCCGACCATGGCAACGTTGAAGCCGAACACCTTTCCCAGGTACAGGGCGAAGATCGACTGCATGCCGGAAAAGGAAAGCCCGAAGAAAAACCAGGCGACATACCGGGAGCGGAGCGGCCTGTCCCGGACCGCATTGACCAGGGGGCGGAATGGATTGAGCGCCATTTTTTTCTCCTTGTCCAGGTGCGTTAGGGACTCGGGCAAAAAAAGGAGGGCCCCGATCACATTGAGTGTTGCCAACACCCCGACGAAGAAAAAGGGCAGAGGGTGCGAGATCGAGCTGAGGGCGCCTCCGATACCCGGACCGATAATGAACCCTATGCCGAAAACAGCGCCGATGATCCCGAGGTTCGTAGTCCGTTCCTCGTCGTTTCTGGCGATGTCGACCAGATAACTCTGCGTGATCGGCAGGTTCCCTGCCGCTATCCCGTCAATGATCCTTCCGAGGAACAATACCCAGATCGCATGAGCCGATGCAAAGACGAACCAGCCGATGGCGGTACTGACGATGCTTGCGATCAAGACCGGCCGCCGTCCTATCCTGTCCGACAGCGCCCCCAAAAAAGGGCCGCTCACAAAAGAAAAAAGGGCGTATACGGAAAAAAGCATAGTGAGGGTAAGGGCCGAAGCGCCGAAACTTTCGACGTAAAAGGGCAACACGGGGATGATGATCCCCATGCCCAGAACGTCGATGAGAACGGTAATTACTATAATTATCTTTTCTTTTTGCATTTTTCGATTATATCACTTTCCGCACGCAGGGCTACGACAGTTCGAAAGTTGAAAGGTAAAGGCAGAGGTAGAGCTAAAGGTAGAGCGATAAGGCGTGAAGCGTAAGGTGTAAGGGCTGCTGGTGGGATGGATTTACAACAGGCCGTCGCGGTAGAGGGCGGCCGGCCGGATCAATAGTGAATTCCCGGCGTCCTCATCTTCATTCGAGACTCTTCGTCATGACGACCTTGTCGACACATTCGGAGCCCATCATGATTCTATGACTCCTGGTGCCTTCTTCCTTAAACCCGGCATTACTGAAAAGTTTAATCGAATGGCTGTTAGGGGTAAATATTGTCGCCTGGATCTTTTTGAATCCGCTCTCCCTGGCCCAATCTATCGCGTAAGCCAGCATCTGCGTGCCGATACCCTTGCCCCGAAACTCCTCTCTGAGATGCAGCCCCAGATGAAGAATGCCGACAGTTTCCTCTCTCTTCCCGTCGTCCGCCTGAAGTCCCGCAAGGCAGCCAACAACCTCGACACCGGCAGTGGCGACGATGAGCAGATTGCTGAGCCGGTCCAGAGTCCTGATAAAATCGAGCTCGGAGGCGATTCCCCTTCCGTACTGTTCCATAAGGACATAACTCCGCTCCCGGGCATGGGACCGGATGGTGTCGATGATCTCGCAGGAGTCTTCCGGTTCGGCAGGCCTGATCGTAATTTCTTCGGCTGTCCTGGTAGTAAACGTCCTTACCGCTTCCATTTCGTCCCCCTTAGCTAAAGTATATGACGATTCCGCACCAAAGTATATTTACGAAGTTATAGGTTGTCTGAGTCCCGATGTTATTTATATAGGGGCGACCCGGTGTGGTCGCCCGATTCGAGGCCGACCGCCCCGTGTATGGACGATTTTTTTTACGGCTGCGACCAGCCGGCCCGCGTGTGTATAATAAAAATATGGAGCAGGCGGAATCGATAATAAAGGAGCGGGCAATTCATGGAGTGGACTGAAGACCTGGCCGTGGGCATAATTAAGATTGACGAACAACACAGGGAGCTCTTCAAGCGGATCAACGATCTGCTTCTTGCGATCAGGGAGCAGCGCTGCCGGGCCGAGATCGACAAGACCATCGAGTTCCTCGATGACTATGCCCGTTTCCATTTCAGCGAGGAGGAGCAGCGGATGGAGGAGGCCGGATACAAAGGCCTTCAGGAACAGAAGCTCCAGCATGCCGTCTACTTGAAGAACATCGCGGAACTAAAGCATCAGGCGTCACTCCCAAGAGAAAGCGGCATGTCCTACGAACTCTCGGTGACCGCAACCCAGATCGTTGTGGACTGGATCGTGAACCATATCATGAATACGGACAAGCTGTTCGGAGTCTACCTAAGGCAGCTAAACGCCTACCGTGAGCAATCAGCATAATGACTGTGGACAGCAATTTAATGGTAAGATAGCTGGGGGTGAAAACCGACGAAGGTGCGTGATATTATAAGGCTAATAGAGGCAGACGGCTGGTACCTCGTGGACACGAAAGGCAGTCACCGTCAATATAAACACCGGACAAAATCCGGCAGGGTGACTATCGCAGGTCATCCGAATGACGATTTGGCCCCTGGCACTCTTAACAGTGTTTTTAAACAGGCGCAACTCAAGGAGGTGAAATAGATGCATCGATTTCTCATCGTAATTGAAAAGGCAGAGCGCAACTATTCGGCTTATTCGCCCGATTTGCCAGGTTGTATTGCTACAGGCTCAACACGGGAGGAAGCTGAGAAAAA
>JAJYLU010000260.1 GCA_021787505.1 Nitrospirota bacterium
CAAGGCGAAATCGTCGATGACGAACTTAAAGCCCTCCACCCTGAGATCACGGAGGAACTTCCCGAGCACGATAATAATCGCAAGCAGTTTTAGCGGTTTTCGTCGCCAAGCAATTCATGGAGTTTCGAGCTTAGCGACTGCAGGTTATAGGGCTTCGCCATGGTGCCTTTGAAGCCATACTCACTATAATTTGCCATGATCGGGTCGTCCGAATAGCCGCTCGACACGATCGCCCTGATATGCGGGTTTATTGCTATCATTTCCTTGATCGCGTCCCCTCCGCCCATGCCGCCCCTTACGGTCAAATCCAGAATGACGGCGTCAAAAGGCTTGCCGGACCTGAGCGCGTCCGAATATTTGTCAATCGCCTCTTCCCCTTTTTCGGCAAAATCGACCTCATATCCGAGGTTCTCAAGCATCCGTCCAGTCACAACTCTCACGAGCTCTTCATCATCCATCACCAGTATCCTTCCTTTACCGGTGAACAGTACTTTCCTCTGCTTTTCCTTCGGCTCCGGCGACTTTTCGGATGCGGGGAGATATATGCTGAACTTACTTCCCACGCCTAACTGAGATTTTACGTCTATTATCCCATTATGCCTCTTGATTATCGAATAGGAGGTCGCAAGGCCGAGACCCTTTCCTTTTTCCTTGGTCGTGAAGTAAGGGTCGAAAATCCTGGATACGTGCTGCTCGGGAATGCCGGAGCCCGTGTCCTCGATCGCTATCATGACATATCTTCCCGGCTTGAGAGGAAGTCCGCTTTTCTCATCAACCAATAGATTGTTAACGTTTATATCTACGGTCCCTCGACCCTGCATCGCGTCGCTCGCGTTGAGAACGATATTGTTTATTGCCTGACCAAGTTGTATTTCATCCGCCTCGACGGGCCATAGATGGGCGTCCATCGAAAACTTATAACTTACATTTGAACCGCTCAGGGCGAACCTCACGGCGCCCTGTATGACGGAAGGCAGGGAGATGGCCCTCTTGGCGGGCTCGCCCCCTTTGGAAAAGGTGAGGAGCTGCTGAGTCAGTTTCTTTGAAAATTCGAGCGCCTTTTCCGCCGCTTCGAGCAGCTGATAGATCTTGCCGTCCCTTTCAGAGAGCGTTTTTGCAAGGGATATGTTTCCGAACACACCCTGGAGGAGGTTGTTGAAGTCGTGGGCAATGCCCCCGGCCAGAAGCCCGATGGCTTCCAGCTTCTGCGCGCGGAGAACGCGTTCCTCAAGCAGATGTTTTTCTGTTATATTGTTGATTATCTCTATGGAGGATGTGATCCTGCCGGAGGCGTCCCTCAGGGGATACGCCTTCGTTTCGACATAGACGGTATTCCCCACCTTGTCCTGGTGCTTGTGGACCGAAACGGAGGGTTCGCCCTTTTCCAGGGAATGACGCACAGCGCAGTCTTCTCCGGTTTCGTAGCACGGTCGCTCGCTGAGGTGCGAGACCTCGTAGCAGTGCCTTCCGATGATATCTTCAAGGCCCATATTCACCTGACGGCAATATGCGCTGTTGGCCGAAATTATCCTGTAATCCCCGTCAACGACGATAAAACCTTCGTCGACGGTATCGAGGATGCTTCTGACGAATTCACGACTTGCCCGCAGGTCCTCTTCCGTTTTCTTGCGACGGGTGATGTCCCGGCTGATGGCCACTATCCCCCCGACATTGCCGAGACTATCAAAGACAGGGACCTTGACCGTATCGAGATAGACTTTTTCACCGTCGCTTCTGTTATAAAGCTCTTCAAAGCGGAGGGTCCTGCGGTTTTCGACCACCTCCCGGTCACTCTTCGAGCATATTTCGAGCAGATCAGGCGGCAGCAGGTCGGCATCGGTCTTTCCGATTATTTCTTCCCGGCTCAATCCTGTGAATACTTCCATTGCCTTATTCACAAAGATGTGCCGGCCCTCTGTGTCCTTAAAAAAGACCAGGTCCGGGATCGCAGATATCAAGGTCTGTAATCTCGAATTCAGTTCTCTGAGCGCATCTATTTCGGCGAGGCTGTCACGGCTCTTCTTTCCATTGTCGGGAAGAATATCGGTTGTCTGTCTGTCGTCTGAGGAATCGCCCACGAAGTTCCCCTCCGCAAATCAGCGGACTCTTGTTTCTTCAATGTTTGGAAAGTGCTTTCATGCAGTCTTTTCGCCAAAGACAGTTGACCTGATCGCATTCATGGCCGCCTATGGCGTAACAATCGGCATTTCCCTCTGCCCTCTGGACGGCTCTAATGAGGTCCGTCTTATTCATCTTTGCGGCTCGGATGTTCATTCTTTCAGCAATTTGCCTTATTTCTTTCATTTGCATCTTGCCTGGTCTCCAATGTTCATCATTTTCTTTATGGCTTTCTTAAGTTCCGACAGGTCCGAGGACTTCACAATATAAGCGTCCGCGCACCAGACGGCAAAGTCGTCCCTGTAATCATACGCCGTAAGCATTATGATCGGCAAATCGGACCTGTAATCTTTCATCCGCCTTAGCAGTTCTATCCCTTCGTCTCTGCGGGACATCCAGATATCGAGGGTTACAAGGTCCGGGTTTTCCTTCAAGAGCAGCTTCATTCCCTGCTCGCCCGTATTTGCGGTGACCACCTCATAGCCCTCTTCACGCAGCTCTTCGCCGTAGAGCCTGCATTTGTCCTCTTCGTCGTCAATTATGAGTATCTTCATTTCTATCGGGACCTCTTTCCTGCTACCCTCCAAAAGGCCGGACTCTTCAGCCTCTTATCTTCAGTTTACTATCAACTGGCGGAATGTCAATGTGGAAGCCCGTCCACATTGACTAATGCGCCTTTCGGGTGTAAAAGGTAATCAAGAGGAGGGAGGAGGTCGGCATGGTAAGAGAACGAAGAGATCGCCGGTGAGGAGAAGATCAATGCCATGACAGAACATGCGACCGAAACCATAAAACTGCCCGGACCCGAACATAGCGGCGGCGTGTCGGTTGAAGAGGCATTGCTTGAGAGAAGGTCTGTAAGGGATTTTAAGGATGAACCCGTATCGGCGGCGGAAGTCTCGCAGCTTCTCTGGGCCGCCCAGGGTAGCACAGGTTTGCGCGGTTTCAGGACTACGCCTTCCGCGGGGGCGCTATATCCCCTTGAATTATATATAGTTGCCGGACACGTGAACGGTCTCCCGGCGGGGGTTTATAAGTATGCGCCCGGGAGACATGAGTTGATTATTATAGCAAAAGGTGACAGGAGGTCCGATTTGTGCAGTGCTGCGCTCGGCCAGCCTGCCGTCAGAAGGTCGGCAGCAGTTATCGTGTTATCGGGAGTCTATGGACGGACGACCGCGAAGTACGGGGAGCGCGGCATTAGATATGTTCACATGGAAAGCGGGCATGCCGCACAGAATGTCTGGCTTCAGGCAGTTTCTCTAAGGCTTGGTACTGTGGTTATCGGGGCTTTCCGGGATGAGGAGGTAAAAAGGATGTTGAGGATGGCGGACGGTGAAGAGCCTCTCTATATAATGCCGGAGGGGAAAAACCTGTGAAGTAGACTCCAAATTCCCCCGTTGGCATTCCCGGTCCGGAACCCGGCGCTCTGGAGTTTATTGTTGACCGGGCTCCGAGGTCTACTTGAAATGACCTAAGATTTCGGATTTTGGAATATTTGTTAAATCGACAGTAACAATTTTATCCAGTTTGGATTTGACGTCCGGCTCCAGTTTCTTAATAATCTCCTTTCCGATCTTCTCGCCGGCCGCCAAGTACCAGTCTTTGCATTCTTCTTTTCTTATCAAGACGTTGATGTCCATCGCGATCATTTTCGTCAGTTTTTTCCTGATTTCAGATTCAAGATGGTGAGGTTCCCCATATCCTTTTGCCACTTCGCCTTTTCCTCCTCCTCCCACGAATCTTCCGGCAGTGTCATAAAACTTCTCTGCAATTTTACCGTGGCCTT
>JAJYLU010000261.1 GCA_021787505.1 Nitrospirota bacterium
ACGAGCTCAGAATGGCTTGAGACGACGACCTTCAGCGAGTACCGCGGGAAGTTCCGTCCACTCGGCAGGGTCTATCTCCCGACCGCCTCGTACCGCGAGATGGGCGAATGGGCGCTTCCCCCTGAGCAGGGCCTCGAGTATGAGCGCCTCCTTGAAGAGATGAAACGTATTGCAGGGGAGCGGTCCAAGCAGCTTCTGAGAGGCGGGATATGGCGTTCTTTCATGGTGAAATATCCAGAGTCGAATCATATTCATAAGCGGATGTTTATGATAAGCAGGAAGGCCCATGCGGCCGCCAGGGGTAGAGGCAAGAAGGGGCGGGAGGTGCTCGCGGAAGTCTGGAAGGGGCAGTGTAACGACGCTTACTGGCATGGCATCTTCGGCGGGTTGTATCTGCCCCACCTGAGGTCGTCCCTCTACCGCCACCTTCTCAGGGCCGAGGCGATGTCCTTCGATCTGCTCAAAAAGCGCATCTCGGTCGAGCGTGGAGATTTCGACTGTGACGGATATGGCGACGTGGTCGTCAATACGAAGCATCTTGCTGTCGCCGCAACCGAAAAAGGGGGCGGGCTGACGGAACTCTCTTTGTACGAGCAGGCCGTCAATATCCTCGACATCATCTCGCGCAGGCCGGAGGCCTATCATTCGAAGATCGCCGGGGGCGCGCATGCCGACCCGGGGGAGACGGTGACGATCCACGACCGGCTCACGGTCAAGGAGTCCGGTATATCGGACTATCTCGTGTTCGATGCCTACCGGCGGGCGTCTCTCCTCGACCGTTTCTTTTCCCATGAGACCCGTATCGAGGAGGTGGCGAGGTCCGGGGCCCGCGAACTCGGTGATTTTGTGGAGGGGTTTTACCGGCTCGACTCTTCACAGAAAGGCGAGGGCTTCAGCCTCTCTTTTTCGAAAGAAGGAATTGTGCGACAGAACAGGGTCGGGATAGAGAAGACCCTCAGACTGACCGGCCCGAAAGGGTTGCGCGTCGATTATCTTTTGTCGGGCACGTTCTCCGGACTCTTCGGTGTGGAAATGAACATATCGCTCCTTGGTTCGCCCCATACCCTCATCAAGAGGGGAGGAAGGACCTTGACTATCCGAAGTTCCGCGGTGCATGAGAATGTTAAGGAATTCAGTATAGGGGACAAACATCTCGGCCTCGTGATACACTTTACATTCGATGAAGGCGTCTGTCTCTGGCACTATCCCGTCGAAACGGTATCACTTTCAGAGCAGGGCGTTGAGAGGCTCTATCAGGGGACGTCTTTTCTCTTTATACGAAATATGGAATTGCAGGGGAGGAAAAAAATGTGGTTTACGATGAATTTCGGAGGAGAAGGAAGATGAGGCGCACACTGCTTGTCCTGACAGTCTTTTTTCTCCTGTCGTCGGTCGTCTTCGGAGAGAACGACCCTCTTACGAAACTAAAAGACTTCACAATGGCGTATTTCAAACCGCAGTCGGGTAAGGTGCTGCGCGTCGAGGGCGACAAAGTCATACTGTCGCTCGGAGAAAAGGAAGGGGTACAGTCCGGCATGAGGCTGAGGGTCCTTAGAGAAGGCGCTCCGTTTGTCCATCCCGTCACAAGGGAGGTGATCGGGACGCTTGAGGCCACGGTCGGAAAGATAGAGGTGAAGGAGGTGCTGCCCGACTCCTCGACCGGGGTCATGGTTGAGGGGACCGTAAAAGAGGGCGACCGGGTAAGGCTGTCGGAAACGAAGGTGAGGGTCTTTTTCTGCCAGGGGAAAAACATCGACTGGTATCTGGCCGACGAATACTACCGGAAACTGAAGGCGACGGGAAGGATCGAGATGATCGACACCGCCATCGAAACCGACAATGAGGCGAAAATCCTCGAAGAGGCGAAAAAGGCCGGGGCCGAGGTAGCCCTGTTATTGACGGGCAAAGAGGCCGAGAAGTCCACGCTTATACGGGAGCGGCTCTATTGGGTTTCCGACGGATCGAAGTTTATCGATACAGAGAGGAAGATCGACGCGTCGTACGAAAAGGAGCTGAAATTCGGTGAAGAATATTTCACGCCGACGACCGGTGAGGCGGTTACGACGTACGACCTGCCGTTCGGCGCGCGGTTTGTCGTCTCCGCGGATGTCGAGGGCAACGGACATAGGGAGGTCGTCATGAGCACCGGGAATATTCTCCGTGCCTATGTGCCTGGCGCCGACCTTAAATTTATGTGGGAAGTAAAAGGATCGCCCGGCGAAAACCATCTCTGGTTGGACGCCGTGGACATCAACCGCGACGGCAGGGACGAGATCGTCGTAACCGCGATGAAGAACAACGATGTCGTTTCTTATATCTACGGGTATGACGGTTCGACGATCAAAAAGATCTGGGAGGGGAAGTATTTTCTCAGGAGGATGGGCGACGGATTGATCGCCCAGGCTTCTGCCGGTCCTGATGGATATTCGGGTGACGTCTTTACCGTACAGTGGGACGGAGACCTGAAACTCGCGGAGAAGGTTAAGCTCCCCGAGGGGATAAATATATACGATTTTGTTGTCGTACCGGGCGAGGCGAAGGAGAACCTTGTCCTTGCCTACGACGACGCCGGGTTCCTGAATCTATACGACGCGAAGGGCCTGCGGGTCTGGAGGAGCGCGACGGGCAACGGTGGATTTCTGACGACCTTCAAGAGGCAGGAGACCGGGGCCATCTATTCGGGATCCGGCTCCTGGTCGGTGAAGGACAGGCTTGTCCAGAGAAACCGGGAGGTGCTTGCCGTAAACAGGGTCCCGCTTGTCGAGATGGCGAAGGGCATCGGCTACAAGAAATCCCAGATAAAGGATTATTGGTGGAACGGCTTCTCGATGGAAGAGAGCCTGCTGATCGATGACATCAGGGGCAGCATTCAGGACTATGCGCTTGCGGGTGACAAGGTGATGGTCCTGACCAGCCCTTTTATGGGAGTCAAGTTCGACAAAATCCTCAAGGGTGAAAATCCCCTCGGAGTAGTATTATATATCTACTCCATCACAGGGAGGTAAGGGGAATGAGTATTTCAGGGAGAATGCCGGCCCATGTGGGCATTATTATGGACGGTAACGGCAGATGGGCCCAGCTCAGGGGACTCCCGAGGATCGAGGGACACAGGGTGGGGGCCGAAAGGGCGAAGGAAATCATCGAGTGCTCGGCCGAACTCGGCATCAAGTGCCTCACCCTCTATACCTTTTCGACGGAAAACTGGGGGCGTCCTTCGTCCGAGGTCTCGACCTTGATGAAGCTTCTTGAGGTGTACCTCAAGAAGGAACTGGCGGTGCTGATGAAGCAAGATGTGGTATTTCGTGTGATCGGCGAGATATGGAGACTTCCCGACAATATCCGTGCCCTTGTCAGGGAGACCGAACAGAAGACCGCCTCAAACAAGGGGATGACGCTTGTCACCGCTCTCAGCTACAGCGGCAGGAATGAGATCATCAGGGCGGTACGGAAGGTTCTGGATTCGGGATTCAAGCCCGAAGAGGTGACGGAGGAGATGTTTTCCCGGCATCTGGACACTAACGGCATCCCGAACCCGGACCTGATCATCAGGACGAGCGGGGAGCGCAGGCTGAGCAATTTCCTGCTCTGGCAGAGCGCATACACGGAGTTTTATTTCACGGACACGCTCTGGCCCGATTTCGACCGGGAGGAGTTGATGCTGGCCATACAGGATTATCAGGGGAGGGAGCGGCGCTTCGGGGCCATATCCGCGAAATCGAATGCATTATAAACGGCTGGTCGTCGCGGCGATACTCGTGCCGCTTCTCTATCTCTATATCATGCATCTCCCGGCCGAGTATTTCCTTTTTCTCCTCGTCTTTGTGTCAACTATTGCGCTTATAGAATTCTACGCGATGTTCAGGATCGGGGCCGTACTAAGATATGCCGGGGTGGC
>JAJYLU010000002.1:0-7627 GCA_021787505.1 Nitrospirota bacterium
AGAACCTCTGAATTAGTACTTTCGGATAGACAGGATGAAAATGGTCCTTCCTGGCATTTTTTTAGCCTAAAACTGAAATATCACGTTGATTAGCTATTATACTTTCACGTTGACAAGCGTAGATTATTCGTGATATCTCTAAAATTAGAGAGGCTATCCCAGCATAACCAAACCTTACGAGAGAAGAGACAAAAAGCGTCAGACCTTATCAGCAAAGGGAGATAGCCGAACTACCGAAGGATAGATCCTCGGTTAGTTTGGTTTTTTTGCGCAGATCAGGCTGTTTGAATTTTGACTTTGACGCCCTGCGGTCTCTGCCGCAGGGTATCCACTAATAAATTCATCAGAATTATTAATTGGCCATTTAGCTGAGCTTTCTGGTTGGCTTTGTAAGCGCTTATTTAATGTGGGGGGGAGACGAGATGTCAATTTCTGACATATACATTTTGCTCAGGGGGTCAGTGATACGCTCTCAGTTTCTTTTTTCAGTCTTGTTTACTCTGTGCTTCCCTGTAATTGTTTTTGGCGGCGCACCGGTTCATGGGGCAAAGGCTGCGGGCATGGGGACAGCCTTTGTGGCAGTGTCGGACGATCCCTCTGCGATGGCGTATAACCCCGCAGGGCTCACTCTGATGAAGGGTACAGACATATACGGAGGGGGTACCGCGGTGATCCCCTCCACATCCTTTACGAGCCCGTCCGGGGAATCGGAAGACACGGCTTTCCAGATCTTCCCTCCTCCTTTCCTTTATGCCGTATCCGATGCCGGGCTAAAGGATCTCCGTTTCGGTTTGGCGATTTACTGCCCCTTCGGGATAGGCGGCAGGAAATGGAGCACAACGGGGCTTACGAGGTATGCAGCGACAAAAGACCAGATAGCGACTGTTGCCGCGAATCCGACCATCGCATATCAGGTATTGCCTTCTTTGTCGATAGGACTCGGCGCGGATTACATGTATGCAAAAGACGAAGCCCAGAGGATGGTCAATCAGGCGTCCTTGGGATTTGGTGACGGTCAATTTGACCTTAAGGGGAGCGGCGGCGGGTGGGGATATAATCTGGGGATTCTTTTTACGCCGATTGAAAAAGTGAGTGTCGGTTTCGCCTATCGCAGTACGATAAAGGTAAATTTCAAGGGAGACGTTCAGCTAAAAAATATCGCACCCTCACTGCAGCCACTCTTTGGCGGGTCTGAATTCAGTTCGGACATGAGTACTTCCATGAAATTTCCGGACATCATAAGTTTTGGTTTGGCGTACAGACCGACTGCGAAACTTACCATCGCACTTGACCTGGAAGAAATAAAGTGGTCGACTTTCGGCAGTTCCACCATAACCCTGCAAAATGAAGTACCCCAGGCGGGCATTTCGAGCGGATCGACAGAGCTGAATTGGAAGAATATGTGGACCGCAAAAATAGGAGCGGAATATAAGGCAACTGACAGGCTTTCGCTGAGAGGCGGATATGCGTATGTCGCAAGGGCCGTCCCAGATAATACCCTGGACCCAGGCAATCCCGATTCGACCGAACATAATTTCAGCCTCGGATTCGGATATAAAAAGGGCGGGCTGGTCATGGATTTTTTCTACATGGCGGGATTTTTTGAGAACAGGACTGTAACGAATACCATACTGAGCGGAAGTTACAAAAACTTTGTCAACTACGTAGGCGTGGGCACGGGGTACAGTTTTTGATGACGAGTACGAAGAGACAGGCACCAATTGCTAAGATCACCCGGCCCCGCCAGACTAACGTTTTGCCGAGGGAAAGGCTGTTTAGCTTGCTCGACGGGGAAAGCAGATATCCGGTAGTCTGGCTGGTCGGGCCCGCGGGCGCGGGTAAAACAACGCTTGTTGCAAGCTATCTCGATGCCCGGAAGATTCCTTCACTGTGGTACCAGGTGGATGCCGGTGACTCGGACATCGCGACCTTTTTCTACTATATGGGGAAGGCGGCTCGTGGCGCTGCGCCGCGAAAAAAGAAACCGCTTCCTCTTCTGACTCCGGAGTATATGCTCGGCGTGCCAACCTTTACCAGGCGTTTTTTCGAGGAGCTCTTCAGCAGGCTTAGGCCACCCTATGCCGTGGTTTTTGATAATTATCAGGAGGCGCAGTCCCCGGCTTTTCATGAGGTTATAGCCAACGGCCTTGACGTGCTGCCTGAAGGAATACGGGTTTTTTTGATTAGCAGGACCGATCCCGTGCCCCAGATGTCGAGGTTTATAGCCGGGAGCGGATTGCAGCTGATCGGCTGGGATGATCTCAGATTTACCGAGACCGAGTCTGGAGAATTTATTCGCAAACGGCTGGGCAACGCGTTTCCCCGCGGCTCTGAGACCAGACTTTACCGCGAGACAAAGGGGTGGGCGGCCGGACTCGTGCTCTTTTTGGAGACAATGAAGAGAGACCTGCTGAGTCTCGATCACCTGCCACGAATAAGCGAACTTTCTTCATCCGCGGTATTCGATTATTTCTCGACCGAGATATTCGAAAGGACCGATCCGGAGACTCAAATGGTCCTCTTGAAAACTTCTCTGTTGCCGGTAATGACCGTCTCCCTTGCTACGGCGCTTTCCGGCGCTGACCGCGCCGGAAGGATACTGTCGGGTCTGGGCAGGAGTCATTATTTTATTGAATTGCATCCCGGCAGCGAAATCACCTTTCAGTATCATCCTCTCTTCAGGGAATTCCTTCTGTCGCGGGCACATATGCGGTTCGACCCTGAGGAGCTCATCCAACTAAAGAAGCAGGCGGGAGTGATGCTTGAAGAGCGAGACAGGATTGAAAGCGCTGTTGACCTTTATATCGATTCTCGAGACTGGGAGTCTCTTGCAAGACTTGTGCTGAACCATGCGGGTTCGCTCATCGCCGCCGGACGGTCGCAGACGCTTATGATGTGGCTATCCGCCCTGCCCATGGACTTGCTCGAAAGCTCCCCATGGCTACTCTACTGGTCCGGGATGTGCCGCATGGGATATGACCTTGTTGGCGCACGAAGGGGACTTGAAAAGGCTCTCAAGATATTTATGGGCATAAATGACCATCGGGGCATGGCCTTGTCATGGTCTTCCCTTATTGATGCGTATCTGACCGAGTGGAACGACTTCCATCCCCTCGATGATTTGATAACTTCCTTCTTTGAAAAAGTCGAAAAAACAATTCATGCAAATACGCCGGAGATTCAGCTCAGAGCCGTTAATGGCATAGGCCTGGCACTTTTCATACGCAGGCCGGATCACCCACGGGTTGCCGAATTCATTGAGCGTGCGGTGTCCCTCGCCAGGGACAATTATGCTGTGAGCACACGTCTTCCCGCATTGATAACCGCGAACATATACTACTCGTGGGTTGGGAATTTCCTTAGCTGTGACGCTTTGCTGGAAGAGATCAAACGAACGGTTCCCTCCTCTCAGACCTCTACCCCGGAACGGATATTGTCCGATGTGATGCTTGCCGGCAGACATTTATGGGATGTGTCGAGTGCAGAAGAGGCGGAGAAGATAATTTCAGAAGGGCTTGAATTAGGAGCCGAGACCGGCGTACGCTGCTGGGAGCATATGTTTTACGCGCTCGGAATTTACTGTTCCCTGATGACAGAGGATATGCCCCGTGCCGAGGAGTACCTGGATAAGATGAAGGGAATGCTCATTCAATCCAGAAGGGAAATAGATGTCGCCTATCACATGATGAATTGTTTGTACCAATTCCTCAAAGGGAATTTTTACAAGTCATTAAGAAGCGCCGAGACCGGCCTGGAGTTTGACGAAAAGACAGGCTATATATTCCCGCGGATTGTTCAACTGCATGGAATGTCTCAGGTGCTGCATGCGCTTAGAGACAACAGAGCCGATGAATATCTGGAACGCGCCTTCGACCTGTCAGTGCTTTCAAAGAGCGCTATCCTCGAGTTCGAATGCAGGCTGGCGAGGGCGCAATTCGCGTTTGACAACGGGAAAGAGGAGATCGGAATTGGACTGCTGCGCGAAGCCCTCGCCCTGGGGAATAAACAGGGATATTTCCAACTCCTGTGGTGGTGGGACCGAACTGCCATGTCGCGGCTTGCCGTCAAGGCGCTCGAATATGGCATAGAAACTGATTATGTCCTCGACCTGATTCGTATAAGAAAACTCTCTCCCGAGGAACCGCCGGTGCATCTCGAGAATTGGCCTTGGCCTGTCAAGGTACACACCCTTGGAGGGTTCTCTCTGGAAAGAGACGGCACGCCCGTGAGATCGACAGGCAAGGTGCAGCAGAAACCGTTGGCCATGCTCAAGGCGATCATAGCCTTCGGCGGTAAAGAAGTGAGCGATGAACAGCTGATAGATGCCCTTTGGCCCGAGGCGGATGGGGATGTGGCGAATCTCTCCTTCAGGACCACCCTTCACCGGCTGCGTCAATTAATTAGCAAAGGGGCGATAGAACTTAAGGAGGGCCGGTTAACTCTTGACCCACGTTACTGCTGGGTCGACGCATGGGCATTTCAGAGCCTCACGGAAAAGGCCGAAGCTCTCTGGAAAGAGTGCAAGGACAATCATAAAATAACGGCGGATGAAAACGGAATAACGGAGTTCATCAAGGTTTCTGAAAAGGCAATGAACATGTACAGAGGTGAATTCCTCCCCGGCGACCATAAACAGTCTTGGACAATTTCGATGAGGGAGCGCCTAAAAGGTAAATTCATCCGTCTTATCGGGAGATTAGGCAATTATTATGAACAGGCGGGACAATGGGAACACGTCGTAGAGTGCTATCAGAAGGCGCTTGAAGTTGATGATCTGCAAGAAGAATTTTACAGAAGACTCATGCTCTCCCACCACAAAATCGGGAGACATTTCGAAGCGCTGGCAATCTATAACCGCTGCCGTAACATTCTTTCTTCAGTCTTGGGAATTGAGCCCTCCCCTGAGACCGAAGCTGTCAGGAAGAACATAAGGGCATCTAAATAGGTTCCTCTTTTTCTATCGAATCTCCGCAATTGTAAAGCCTTTTTTGCAGTCCACGTCCTTTCCTTCCAAATGTGTATCCAATCTGTAACATCTCATCTGGTAACGTGTACCTAGACATTTATTTGTGTGGGAAGAATATTGAAAAACTATATTGTCCGCATTTACCGACACGAAAAGGACAACCCGCGAAAGATTGTGGGGGTAGTGGAGGAGCCGGAGATCGAAGGCAAGAAGGCATTCACCAACCTCGATGAACTGTGGGGAATATTGAACCCTGTGAAGGGGGAATCAGCGGTGCGGATAGATGAAGAGAACCAGGCAGAGTCTTTTGAATCTTCCCAATGAAGACAGATGGTAGGAGATAGAAACAAAAATCACTAATGGTATTGACGCAAAGGGGAGGATTTTCTTTAGTTGACATAAGGAGGAGGAGATGAGACGACTTGGCGGGGAAAACCGGGACAAAAAACATTTGGAGGAGGTAATCATGAGAAGCAACAGTAGAATGAAACCGGAGCATGCGAAAATCAAAGAGGATAAAATCATCGGTTCTCTTTTGACACTCACGATATTTCTCTTTTTAGAATTGTCTTTAGCTGCCCTGACTCCACCGGCATTAGCAATGCCGGTGCCGGTGGGGGGGCAGTTTTTCAGTTATGATGCGGCAGCATCACCGGTTGCCGTGTCAGACCCTTCAATCGCACAACCTGTCGGGCTGGGTTCGGTTACTCAGGCCGGAGATAAGTTAAGTATTCAGGTTGGGCTTGAAGCATTTGACGGGCCGGTAGATGTTTACTTTGCCATTTCTGCACCGGAAATCGATCCAAATAATATTTATCTGTTGACGCCCGGCAATTCCCTGCAGCCTGTGTCGCATGGACTCGTCTCCTGGAGGGCGAATGTGAATGGTCCGATAGACGAAGCCGTATTCGGGGACATTCCCGTCTCTGCGCTTCCTCCGGGACTGTATAATTTCTACATTGCGATAACGCCCGCGGGCAGCCTCAACGCATACTACCTCTGGCAAACAGAAATGAATCTATTTTCACTTACCGTAAATAAATTCGGGACGGGGTCCGCTACTAGCGACATAGGAGGAATAAAATGTGGAGATAACTGCTCGGCCACATTTGCTCCAGGCGCTACAGTGAGTCTGGATGCGACCGCAGGAGCCGACAATAACTTCATGAAATGGGGCGGATGCGATGTCAGCACCGGAAATACATGCAGCCTCGTCATGAACAAAGACAGATCCGTATCGCCGATGTTCGGCACCAGGCCGGAATTGAAACCCAATGTAAAGGTCTTAAACGAAAACATAGTGCAGTGCCTTGCAGTTGCGAACAATGCGGACGGCTCGGCCACATATTCATTTACACTGTCCCAGTGCTCAGACCAGGCCATTGAATTATCAAGACTTTCTGAAGGTGATATTTTGGACATAACTGCCGGCACTCCCGCCATCAGGAAGGTGACTGCCGTGGACAGCTCTCAGCAGGGGTTGGTCGTGGCCGAAACCATTCAGGGAGACCTTTCAGACCTTGCCAGCAGGGGCACGATAGTCTTCTCAGGCAGGCTTATGCCGGAATCAGGCGTCAGCGCTGCTTCGCTGGCTAATGGTCAATCGAAATCTGCGCAGGATGAGCAGAACACCAACGGCTGCACAGCAAAGGACGAGGACTGCCCGGAACCGAGCATAACGGAATGCGGTAAAGATCTTCCGACGAAGTGCCCAAACGGGGATGATATCGGTGTTACTTTTAGTCCCACCTGCACGATCACCTGCACCGGTAAATGGTTCAACGATCTGGTTTCAGGGACCGCAAAACTTAAACTTGACGGCTCAAGCACACTCGCACTGAAAATACTCGCCTTCGCTGTTGATTGGGGCAATAAGACCTGTATAAAACCGGCCGACTGCACAGAGAACTGCGTCTGCATCGATACAGACGTCGGGTTTTTGGGATATAAGCTTATCAATATGGACGACCTTCTGCTGAATGTGGAACTGGATCAGACCAATGACGCAAAAATATCATTGGACGCCGAGCTGAAGGCCAACTATGAAAAAACCATCTATGGGCATACGTGGGGCCCTATTCAGTGCGGACCCTACTTAACCCTTGTTCCGGTGTTCAATCTCTCCGCGGGGTTCGAGGCTGATGCGAAGGCCTCAGTCAAGACCAGCCTGCACACTGACGCATCCGTGTCGTTTGGGTTTTCGTGCACAGCACCGAATGCTGGCTCACATACATGGGATACGCTCGGCAATTGCCAGCCGCTCGGCACCCCCGTGCAATTTAACTATAATCTTCAAACGCCGGAGGCCTGCGGCACGGTCGACGTCAAGGGATGGATAAAGCCAAAATTTGAAATGAGGGCTTACGATCTTATCGGAACCCCTGTTTTCCCATTCCCTTACGCAAGGGTCCACGCGGAAGCAAATACGTTTGATGACAGCATCGCTTGGGACTTATATGCGGGAATAGGCCTTTCTATAGGGACAGATCTCGGCGTTTTGCCAGATAATGGAGAATGCACCAAGGATTCCAAAACATGCTGGGCATGGAGCCACGATTTTTCTCCCCAGGATCTTCATATCAATTCTTTAGAGTGGTGTCTCGCCGGGGATTGCTTACGCGAAAAGCCGACCTCGAAGGGGCCGACGGCAACCATCACGGC
>JAJYLU010000002.1:7637-19314 GCA_021787505.1 Nitrospirota bacterium
AAGCCCTTCCAGACGAATCTGAACAAAATGCCTGTCTCTTTCAAGGGGTCGGGCAAGGAAGGCTGTTCCGCTCCGGGCGTTATTGGAGCAACTGTCAGCACTTGCAGCTGGGATTTTGGCGACGGCTCACCGAAGGTTCAGGCCAACGTACTCAATGCCGACTGCCAGGAAGTCACCCACGACTATACTCCGAAGGGCGACGGCAACTATACTGCGACACTCACAATTACTCACAGCGACAGCAAGACAGCTACAGATACGATAGTGGTCAGTATTAATACAGTCCCGCCGCCGCCTCCTCACAATGTCAAGATCACGGTCGTTAAGGACCTCTCCGGCTTGGTACCTCCAGGTACGGATATATCCAATGTGACGTTACCTGTAGGTGTGGCGATCCACAAGGTCACGTGGGATCCACCTCATCTCTCGGATCTTTCAGCGTCTGCATCTCATAGTCTTGTGGTTGTCCCTCCGCCGATTACGGCTTCGAATCCCACGCTTGACGTGAACTTCAACGTATACAGGAAGGCATACGGCAAGACGGGCACCACGTTATATTCAAAGAGTCCCTTCCAAACCATTGAGAGATATCTTAAAGCCTATGTGGATACATTCGGTCTTAACGAGGCAAAGATCTGCTACCAGGTTTCGTCAATCGATAAAAATGGAAACGAGTCGGCTCTCACGGATCCAAAATGTGTAGAGAAAACTTTACCTCTGACCATTAAGCCTCCGCGTTCTTTGGTTGTCTCGATCCCTGCTACGTCGATTCCGCTGACATGGGATGAAATAGACGGTGAAGACTTAAGTTATCAAATTATCCGTAACGGAAGTGTGGTCAAGACGCAAACATCTCCGCCTTTCTATGATACAGGTCTGCTGCCCGGTACGACTAATTGTTACAAGATCGGCGTTTTGGAAAACGGCGTGCTGCTCGCCACAAGCGGTCAAACATGCATAGCAACGTCGGCTGATGTGACACCACCGACGACTCCGACCGGACTTACCGCCACTTTTGACCAAATGTCGTATCAGATAAACCTTTCCTGGAATGCATCTACCGATAATGTCGGAGTTGCAGGGTACAGGGGTTATGTCGGCATTGACGGGGCCGGAATCAAGTATGTGTTTAGCGTAACCGGCACCAATGCTTACGTCCTAGTTGATTCAGGCGCTGCAGGTGGACACACGTTCTGCTTCAAGGCGTCTGCCTACGACGCGGCCGGCAACGAATCGGCGAAAAGCGCCCAGGTGTGCGTAACCCCTCAGATTGGGGGAGACACGCAGCCGCCGACGGTACCTACCGGACTCACGGCAAGTGCAACTTCTTCATCTCAGATTAATCTTTCCTGGACCGGCTCAATGGACACCGTAGGAGTGACGGGATATAAGATTTACAGAAACGGCGCGACCACACCGCTCAAGACTGCATCCGGAACATCAACTTCCGATACAGGTCTTGCCGCCTCAACTCAGTATTGTTATCAGGTGAGCGCATACGATGCCGCCGGAAACGAATCGGCAAAGAGCGCCCAGGCATGCGCGACCACGCAGGCAGGGGCCGACGTAACCCCGCCTTCAATTCCTACCGGACTTACGGCAAGCGCAGTTTCATCATCCCAGATAAATCTTTCCTGGAGTGCCTCTACGGACAACGTAGCAGTGATGGGATATAAGGTTTACAGGAACGGCTCGATCGCGAAGACTATTTCGGGAACAGGAACTATTGACTCAGGACTCACGGCTTCAACGCAGTATTGTTATCAGGTAAGTGCCTTCGATGCTGCCGGAAATGAATCGGCAAAAAGCGCTCAGGCATGTGCCACGACCTCAAATGGTACAGTGTCATGCACCTTCACGATTTCGCCGACAAGCCAAAACTTTATAGCCGGCGGCGGCTCAAACACTCTGAGCGTTTCGGCATCAGGAAGCAGTTGCTCATGGACTGCAACTTCAAATGCAGCCTGGATTACGATCACCTCTGGAAGCTCCGGAACCGGGAGTGGTACGGTCAGCTACTCTGTCTCGGCAAACCCGGGCTCATCATCCAGAACGGGGACGATAACCGCGGCAAGCAAGGCATTTACGGTAACGCAAGATGGGGTCGCATGCACGGCCAGTTCCATAGTTGCAAGCCCTTTGTCGCTCTCATTCACCATGGCCCCAGGGCAGTCGTCAACTCAATCAGTGACCGTCAAGGATAATTGCGGCAATGATTTGAGTTATACGATATCCTCGGTCACATACTTTCCCATCGGCACGGAATTCAAGGGGTGGGTGAGTGTACCTTCAGCCGGCACCGGTTCACTTGCGGTAACGGTCACTGACCCTTCGCTTGGCCCCGGGACCAGATCGGCAGGTGTCGATATCAGTTCCACCGGACTGCCTACATATCAACTGCCCGTGTCATTAACAATAACGTGTACACCTACGTCTATTGTTACAATCCCGAGCTCGATTACAAAGACCGCGAGTGCAGGACAAAGTATTACGCTGTCTGCCCAGGTGCAGAATAACTGTGGGACCCCCATAAGCTTTACAGCCCATTCGACGTTATATCCTTCTGCGACTACAAGCGGCACTGGGACGTTGTCGATAACTCTTCCGGCCTTGCCGGCAGGTACGTATCACGACACGATAGTGATCAGCTCCGGAGGATTGCCTAATTACTCGCTTGCGGCAACATTAACAGTCAACTGAAGCCATCAAGTAGGAGGCAGGTGATTACTCACCTGCCTCCTACTCATACCAAGAAGCAAAAGGTTACATTCAACTCCCCCCCTCCCTCAACGACTCTTTGTCGGATGTCTCTCAGGGCGATTAGTTTCCTGTGGGGCGGCCGGATTGACCGGAATCGATGGCCGGAACTGATTTTCCGATGCGAAAAGGGTTGCGCGCTTTTTCCCGGCCGGTGTAAGATTATATTCTAATCCGATCTGACTTCATCTCCGGAGGGAATGATGTTAACGCTCAATTTCGCGAATGTGATGGGAAAGAAGGGCTTCGAGGCCAGGAGGGAAGAAGTGGAGAAGGCAAGGGAAGACAAGGCCTGCCGGCAGATTTGAAGCTCCGGATTCTTCTCGTAAACCCCTGGATCTATGATGTTGCCGCCGCCAACCTCTGGTCAAGACCGCTAGGTCTTTTGAAGGTGGCCGAATGTCTCAGCGTGTATGACGTAGAGCTCTCCCTGATCGACTGTACCGACTCCTTTCGCGGCGTAGGATGGGGCAGAGGCAAGTATCCGAAGCACCCGGTTGCAAAGCCTGACTGTCTTAAGCCCATTCCGAGGACGTTCGGCAGATATGGGATTGCGGTCGATGCGTTCAGGAAGGGACTAAGAGAGAAAGGGCCTTTCGATCTCGTCTTCATAACATCGCTCATGTCCTACTGGTACCCGGGTATACAAGCTGCCATCGGCATTATCAGGGAAGAGTACGGAAATATCCCGGTCGTCCTGGGCGGCATATACGCCACTCTCTGGGAGCGGCATGCATCTGAAAATTCGGGCGCTGATTTCATATATAAGGGACCGGCCGGAGAGGAGATAAAATTCATCTTCAACACCTTCGGGTATAGACTGAAAGAAATCCGCGGACCTGTCCCATATCGCAGACTCGGCCTTTACACAGATTATCCCTTCGCACCGTTGCTCACGGGAACGGGCTGTCCCTTTTCCTGCGCATATTGCGCCTCTTCGGTCCTCCAGAAGAAATTCGCCAGGCGGGAAACGTCTGAGGTCGTTCAGGAGATCCGGGAGCTCTATGACTCCGGGGTGAAGGATTTCGCATTCTATGACGACGCCCTGCTCTTCGACTCCGAGCGGCATATCAAACCTATTCTCAAAGAGATAGTAGGGGCCGGTCTCGTCGCGCGTTTCCATTGCCCCAACGGACTGCACGCCAGGTTTGTCGACGATGACCTTGCGGGCCTCATGAAGGCTTCCGGGTTCAAGACGATCCGACTCGGTCTCGAGACTGTCAATCCCGAGAGGCAGAAACAGAGCGGCGGCAAGATAACCTCCGGGGATCTGGAACATGCAGTGCAGGTGCTGAAGCGCCGTGGCTTTGCGAAAGAGGAGGTCGGCGTATATCTCATGTACGGACTTCCCGGACAGGGACTCGGGGAGGTGAAAGAGGGGATCCATTTCCTCGAGTCGCTCGGCGTAAGAATCCACCTCACTGAATTTTCTCCTATCCCGGGAACGGAATACTGGAGGGTGCTCGAAGAGAAGGGCATCGTAGGAGAATACACAGATCCACTTCTTACGAACAACTCGGTCTTTTCATACCTTTTTTCGGGCTATGACCCCCGCGAAATCGAAAGGTTGAAATTAGGGGTCAAGCAATATAATATAACGTGACCATGTACAATCTGGTGAGCTTCGCGGGGATATTCGTGCTGATGGCGGTCGCCTGGACGCTTTCCGCCGACCGCAGGGTGATCAATTGGCGGGTGATCATATGGGGAACCCTCCTTCAGCTCGTATTCGCCTTCTTCATCTTCGTGGTCCCTGTCGGCTCTCAGGTCTTCCTCGTCATAAACAATGCGGTCGTAAGGGTGCTCGACAGCGCCACGGCCTGAACGAAGTTCGTCTTCGGCAGACTCGCCCTCCCCCCGGGCACGAGAAACGAAGCGGGCGAGGAGTCGATAGGCTTCATCCTCGCCTTTCAGGCGCTGCCGACGATTATCTTCTTTGCGAGTCTCATGGCTGCGCTCTACTACATAGGCATAATGCCCTGGCTGATAAAGATCTTCTCTCGCGCCTTCACGAGGCTGATGAGGATAAGCGGCGCGGAATCTCTCAGCGTCTCGAGCAATATCTTCGTCGGCGTCGAGGCGAACATGACGATCCTACCGTATCTCGGCACCATGACGCGCTCGGAGTATTGCACGATCCTTGCTGCCGGAATGGCGACGACTGCCTCGAACGTCCTTGCATTGTACGTATTTCTTCTGAGAGGGAAATTCCCGACAATCGCCGGCCACCTCGTATCTTCATCGCTCCTGTCGGCGGTCGGTGCGATCGTTATGTCGAAGATCATCATGCCCGAGACCGGAAGACCTGAGACACTCGGCAAGGACATCCCTCCCCACTATGAAAAAGAGTCGACGGTCATGCAGGCGGTCATCAACGGAGCGAACGAAGGGGTAAAGATGCTCGTCGGCATCGTTGCGCTGCTTCTGGCGTTTCTGGGTATCGTAGCGCTCATCGATTCCGTGATCGGCGGCGTCGGACTCAGGCTGAACGAGCTGACCGGTCTCGGCATAGACTGGTCGCTGAAGGGACTCCTCGGCTATCTCTTCTATCCTTTCACGCTCGTCATCGGCGTCCCGCCCGTTGACGCCTTCGAGATCTCGAAGCTGATAGGGGAGCGTGCGGTCCTCACGGAAATAAAGGCCTACCAGGACCTTGCCGTGCTTCTTGCAAATAACACACTTAAGAACCCTCGGTCCGCCGTCCTCGCCTCTTATGCCCTGAACGGCTTTGCGCATTTCGCCTCTCTCGCAATCTTCGTGGGAGGGACTGCTGCCCTCGTTCCAAAGAGGACGAAGGACATTTCAGATGTCGGGTTCAGGGCGCTCATCGCCGCAACGCTTGCGACCCTCATGACCGCGGCAATGGCCGGCACCTTCTTCACCTCGAGCTCGATACTTCTCGGGAAATAGAGAATGAGCGACCAATAATGCCGAGATGCTCGATTTCCAATCATAACTCCTCCAAACCTCCCCTTATCTTAAGGGGAGGAACTGCAACCCCCTCTTGGGTTAAGAGGGGGCGGGGGGCGTTACTTTCGCGGGAATACTTTTGGAATGCCACACAGTAATACGGCGATTATTGTGCCATATCAGCCCGCTCAATACTCCTTCATGATCTTATAGACCGCCGAAAAATCTAGCCCCTCCATGCCCCTTGCCAAGGTCATCCCGAAGAGTTCCTTCGCGATGCTTCCGGTGAAAAGCGGCATCTTCAGCGACCAGGCAAGGTCCTGCAGGAAATGCAGGTCCTTATAGATGAGCGAGCAGGAGAAATGCGCAGAGAAATCCTCCGTGAGAAGTTTTTCCTTCTTGGCGTTAAGGACCAGGGAGTTGCCGGCGCCTGCAGAGAGTATGTCTATCACTTCCTTTTTTTCTATACCCGCCTTCTCGCCGAACGCGACCGCCTCGGCGATGGCAGCCATAAAGGCCCCGAGGGCGAGGTTATTGATCAGCTTCATCTTAACGGCAAGGGACGGCTTTTCGAGATAAAAGATATGCTTCCCGATCTTTTCGAGGAGGGGTTTCGCCTTTTCATACGCAGCGGCGCCGCCGCTCACTAGCACCGTGAGGTTCCCCTGCGAAGCCGGGACAACGCTCCCGAGCACCGGGCATTCGAGATACGACCCGCCGCGCTCACGGAGTATCTCGTGAAAAGAGACAACGTCCCTGAAGTGGTTCGTCGTAGTGTCGATGACGATCTTTCCCCTGCAGTCGGCTTCCAGGAGCCCGTCCTTGTCCATCAAAACCGCCCTGACCGCAGCACTGTCGAAGAGGTTCATAAAAATTATGTCCGTCTTTGCTGCGACGACCGAAGGGCTTGCGGCTATCTCAGTTTCCAGTTCCGATGCCTTCTCCCTCGTCCTGTTCCAGACGATAAGTTCCACTCCTTCGGACATCAGGCGCTTCGCCATCGCCTTGCCCAGGTGACCGAGTCCTATAAAGCCTGTCTTCATATTGTTTCCTCCTTACAATAGTCAAACCGGGTCCCTGCATCGCCGGCCTGTATCATTATTGTCACTCAAAAATTTACAAATGAACAGCCGGGCAGTCTGTCGGAGGCATCAGCCGGGTCCGCGGCGCGGCTTGGTTCTCTCAGATTTGACGGTGGGCGCGCCACCTCTTTCATGTCGCCCAAAATCCACCAGCAAAAGTTATTTCTCAAAACTCCCGCTTTATGTAAAATAGAGGCGACTACTGCTCTGTTGCGAGGGAGAGGACGGAACGATGAAAAAATGTTTTTGCGCTATTCTCTTCGTCATCACGCTATTGATGCCGTCTTCTCTGTTCGCTGCGGATGTCAGCGCGTCTTCCGCTCCCGGCGAGCGGATCCTTTCCTTCAGGTCCGAAATAACCGTTCATCAGGACTCCACGATGACCGTGAGGGAGACAATCGCGGTCATGGCCGAGGGGACAAAGATCAAGCGGGGCATCTACCGGGACTTTCCTACGACCTACCGGGACAGCCACGGGAACCGGCTCATTGTGGGTTTCTCGGTCAAAAGCGTGCTTAAGAACGGGAGACCGGAGCCCTATCATCAGGAATCGTTGTCCAACGGGACGCGGGTCTACATAGGAGACGAGAAGACATTCCTGGAGCCGGGCGAATATACCTATACGATTACTTACCGTACGGACCGTCAGCTCGGCTTCTTCAGCGACCACGACGAGCTCTACTGGAACGTCACAGGAAACGGGTGGGAATTCCCGATCGACGAGGCATCGGCCTCGGTCATGTTGCCGGACGGAGCGTCAGACAAAGGCATGTCGCTGGAGGGCTATACAGGCCGTCAGGGAGCAAAGGGCAAAGACTATACTGCAACCATCGACAAAACGAATACCGCACAGTTTGCTGCAGCGAGACCCCTCGGACCGCACGAAGGCCTCACCATTGTCGTCTCCTGGCCTAAGGGCTACGTCCACGAGCCTGACATGAAGGAAAAAGCGGGTTGGTTCCTTCGCGATAATCTCGGCAAGATACTCGCCGTGCTCGGGCTGGTCGTAATCGTCATATACTATCTCATTGTCTGGGTAATGGCGGGGAAGGACCCCGCACCGGGAATCATCGTGACCCGCTATACGCCTCCGGGAGGCATGTCACCCGCAGTCATGCGGTACATCACGAAGATGGGATATGACGACCGGACACTGGCATCGGCGATCATCGACATGGCGGTGAGGGGCCGCATCACAATCAGCGAAGATGACGACGCCTTCACCTTGAAGAAAAAGGAAGGCGGCGGACCCCTCTCTCCGGAGGAGGACCAGGTGCTGAAAGACCTCCTCGGCAGCGAAGGGGAGATCACCCTCAAGAAAATACATTACGAGAAGATCAAGGCGGCAATAAAGGCGTTCAGGGACTACCTCGCCCGAAGGTACGAGAAGATATATTTCATCACGAACAAGGGTTACTTTTGCGCCGGGATGTCCCTCACGATAGTGATGCTTGTGCTCTCCGGGATATTTGAGGCCTCAACGGGCGGAAAAATCCCCGTTTTCCTCTTCATCTGTGTCTGGCTGTCGATCTGGTCCGTAGCCGTCGCGGCCCTCGTCAACGAGATAGTGGTGAAGTGGCGGCATGCGATCAGGAACCGCGGCGTAAGGATCCTGGATGCTGGCGGCGCCCTTTTCCTGACCCTCTTCTCACTGCCTTTCATCGCGGGAGAGGTCTTCGGCATATCCATACTCGGTTATGCGACGTCTGTTACGACGATCGTCTTTCTCCTTTTGGCGGGTCTCACAAACTACGCCTTCTATCACCTTCTGAAGGCGCCGACAAAGGCCGGCAGGGCATTACTGGACGCGGTCGAGGGCTTCAGGAGATTCCTGGCCGCTACCGAAGAAGACCGGCTGAACATGCTGAATCCTCCCGAGCGGACGTCCGAGCTTTTCGAACGCTATCTCCCCTACGCCCTCGCCCTCGGTCTCGAGCAGCAATGGGCAGAGCAATTTTCAGACATCCTCTCCTCCGTCGGCAATACAGAGACCTATTCGCCCGCATGGTTTTCCGGCTCCTCTTTCGCGGGCATGAACTCGGGCGACTTCGCATCGTCACTCGGCGATTCGTTTTCCGGGGCGATATCGTCTTCGTCTGCAGCACCCGGCTCCGGTTCCGGCGGGGGTGGGGGCGGTTCGTCGGGCGGCGGAGGAGGCGGGGGCGGAGGCGGAGGATGGTAATATCCCGTTGGCCGCACCCTAATTTACATACGTACCCGCAGCTTATTCCTTGACAGTAGTTGCCATTGCTGGCTAAAATGATCTGCGATGGCGATAAGATATAAGGTTCTCCTGGTCGAAGATTCGAAGGCTGTCCAGCAGATATACAGAAACAAACTGACCCTCGAGCAATTTCAGGTCATCACCGCAGACAACGGGATGGAAGCGATAAAGATCCTTGCCACGGAAAGGCCGGACATCATTCTCCTCGATCTGATGATGCCCGTCATGGACGGATACAAGGTGCTGCAGGTCATCAAGACGGACCCGAAACGTTCAAATATTCCTGTCCTGGTCTTCTCCGCAAAGGGACAGCCCGAAGAAGTCGAAAAGGCGCTCAACCTCGGTGCCGCGGGGTATATCGTCAAGGCGACGACCAAGATCAACGAGGTGATTGACAAGATCAGGATGACGATAAGCCACCAACCGGTCGAGCAGGAAGTAGCCCATTATGCCGTCGGGATCAGACCGGACGCCTACGACGCGAAGAAACTCGCCGAAGACTTCAGGCTCGGCGACTTCACATGCCCTGCCTGCAAGACCGCGATGGTCCTCAATCTTATCCCGGATTTCTCGCACGACACGCCATGGTTCTCCGCACGATTTATCTGCCCTAAATGCCGGACATAGCCCCCCTGAACTCTTTTTTCCGCGGAACGTGAGCAATACTTAACAGTCAAGTTGCCTGTCGCAGAGGCAGACATGATGAATAAAGTCATAAACCTAAGAAAGGCAGATGTTCGCGCAAAGCGCAAAGAACGCAAGGAAAAGCGACAAGCTGGAGACAAAAACATGATCCCGGGGTATGCGTGGTCCGGGCGGGACGCTTCAGTGCGCCAGGTAGGTATTCACGAGCCTGATCAGTTCCTGCGTCTGTATCGGCTTGGGGAGATACGCGTTAGCCCCGATCGAAAGCGCCCTTTTTCTGTCTTCCTCCGCCCCTTCGGTCGTCACGATAATGACCGGGATGCTCTTGTATGCGGGGTTGCCCCTCACGAGGCTTACGAGTTTCAGACCATCCATCACCGGCATATTGATGTCCGCCAGGATAAGGTCGACCTTCCCGGAAGAAAGCTTCTTCAGCGCGTCGACTCCGTCGGTCGCCTCTATGACATGGGAATTCGGTATCCTCTTGATCGCAAAACTGATAAGCTGCCTCATTGTCGGTGAATCTTCAACAACGAGTATGTTCGGCATGGTGTCCCCCCCCCTATTTCCTCGGCTTCTCTTTGAGAAGGTCGAGGAAACTCTGTATAGTAGTAAGCTTCCGTTCCGATTGCGTATACAGCTTCGACGAAAAGATCGCCGTGGCCGCGTGCCCCGCAAGCAGGTTAAAGAGCTCGTAGTCGACGTTAGTGAAGCCTTCTTTCTGCGTGAGGAGCTTGTAGATCGAGATGACGCCGATGACGTGTTCCTTGATTTTCAGCGGGATGCAGACAATTGGCTCGAGCGGGTTCAACTCCGCCGCACCGGCCAGATCATCGGAAAAGAAACTCTCCCCCTCCTTTGCAACACTCCCGATCCTCCCCTGCCCTATCTTTACCTTCGGCGCATCGGAAACGGCCATGCCCTCGGCGCTTACAGGCACCAACTCATTCGTTTTTTCGTCGATCAGCAGGACCGCGAATTTCTCCGCGCCGATCAGGTTGATGATGATCTCGAGCACGATCCTGAGGACCTCCGAGAAATCAAGCGTGGAGTGGAGCTGGTAACTCGCGACGTAGAGGTTGGCGAGGTTGTTGTTTTCCTCTTCGACCTCGATGTATTTGGAGGCAAAGTCCTTGTTCTCCTCCTCCACCTGCCGGAACCTCTTCTTCAGGGAGTTCAACTCCTCCTCGAGCAGCCCTATCCTGTTTTCGTAGAGCTTGATCCTGGCCTCGTCGGCCGAGCGCTGGATCGATTCTTCCATCTGGGCGATCCGATACCGCAGCTTCTCGTTTTCCTTCAGGAGTTCCTTCGTGAACTCTTCCCCCTTTTTGAACATTTGGAGGAACTCCTCGGCCTTGCCGACAAAACCGGTCTCTTTTTCCACTACGTATTCTCCCTGTTCACCGAGTAGCTTACTACCCGAATTATTTCCGCCGGGATGTCCGATATCGGTAACACACTTTCGACAGCCCCGGCCTTGATCGCCTCGGCGGGCATACCAAAGACCACTGCGCTCTCTTCCGACTCTGCTATAGTATAACCGCCTTTCCCTTTTATTTCCACCATCCCCTGTGCCCCGTCATTGCCCATTCCGGTCAGCAAAACTCCCATGGCGTTCGCCCCGAATACTTCGGCGGCGGAGCTCATCATGTAGTCGACCGAGGGCACGTATTTGTCGGTAAGTCTCCCCTCTTTCAGCGCGACCACAATCTTTGGTCCCTTCCTCTTCAGGCCGAGATGGTACCCCCCGGGACAGATCAGGACCGTACCGGGTTCTATAAGATCATTGTCCGCGGCCTCTTTTATCCTGATCTGCGCCAGCTTGTTCAGTCTATCCGAAAGGGGGCCGGTAAAACCCCTCGGCATATGCTGACTTACGATGATGCCCGCAGGAAAATGGGCCGGCAGTCTCGTCAGGATGATCTGGAGGGCCGCCGGGCCGCCCGTCGAAGAACCCACCGCTACCACCTGCACCGACTCCGGGCCGATGTCTCCGGCAGGCTCGACGGTTTCCTCCCTGTCGAGCAGTTCCAGGTTCTTGCTAAGGATATCCAGCCTG
>JAJYLU010000262.1 GCA_021787505.1 Nitrospirota bacterium
CTTCCCCGTCCTGACGATGCCCTCGCCTTTCACGCATATCACCACATGTTCATGCCGGTGGCGTTCAAGACTGCTGTTGCCGCCCGCCGCGATCTCGAAATACCTCACATGGAACTTCGCGGATTCACCCCTTCCGCCCACCAACACCCGCCTGATGATGCCGGACCATGCCCCCTTCTCCGTCTTGTACGGCTCGTCCCTGACCCCGCACCAGGCCATGTCGCCCTTGTGACGGTAAAAGGCATTCCGGTTCGACTTCTTCCCGGCCGGCCTTTTCGCACCTCCTATTTCACATACCGAGACTTTCACTTCACGCTTCTTTGTCATATACGGCTCCCCCAAAAAAAATTCAATCAAACACCACCAGCGCCTTCAGCGAGTCTCCGGCGGCAGCGGTCAACCTGAACGCCTCCTCCGTCCTCTCGATCGGGAAACGGTGTGTCACTATCTCTTCGGCCGTCACAACACCTTGCCCTATCAGCTCGCAGGCATCGGCGGTGTCAGCCGGTCCGCAAGAATAACTCGTAAGGATATTTAAGTCATTGAAATAAAGATAGTTCGGGTCTATCGAGAGCATCTCGCCGGGCTTGGCCGGAGTGAAAAAGAGCACTTGCCCCCCGGGCCTTACGCAGCGCAACCCTTCCAGCATCGCTTCCGCGCTGTTGGGACCGACGATCACCAGTTCCGCCATCTCCCCGCCGGTGGCCTTCCCGAGCCCCTCATGGATCGCCCCTGCAGATACGTCGATCACCTCGTCCGCGCCCGACTCGAGGGCCCTGTCGAGCCTGAACTTCACCCTGTCGGCGCCGATTATCCTGCCAGCGCCGTAATGTCTCGCTATCATCGCGTTCATGAGACCCATCACGCCGAGACCGATTACCAGTACAGTGTCGTTCCGCCTGATGCGGGCGCGCTTGAGGCCCTTGACCACGCAAGCGACGGGTTCTATCAGGCTGGCGTCTTCGAAGCCCATTCCATCGGGGATGCGGATCGTATCGTTTTCAAGGTTGACCGCCGGTACGAGGATGTATTCCGAGACACCGCCGGGTACAATGTGCGAATGCCTCCATGTTTCGCACTGAACGTAATCCCCTCTCCTACAGTATCTGCAGGCAAAGCAGGGGGCGTGATGGTGGATGAAAACCCGGTCACCTTTTTTGACGGAGGTCACTTCGCCGCCGGTCTCCGCGACCTCTCCCGCAGGCTCATGTCCGAGGACAAGCGGGGCCTTTTTTTCTATATACCATGGCATCACATCTCCCGAACATATCCCGCATGCGCGCGTCCGGATCAGGGCATCGCGCGGCCCCACCGCAGGAAGAGGAATATCCTCGATACGGATATCGTGAAAACTATATAGCTTCGCAACCTTCATAAAGCGTCCTAATATGATATCCGGCCAAAATACGTTTACGCAAACGCGCATAAGGCTCGTCGCTCTCAGGCTTGCCGGCTTTCAGCTTGTCAGCTTTTGAGCCTGCTATAATGTCCTCATGATCCGTGTCGGCACATGCTCATGGACAGAGAAGACCCTTCTGAAAAGCGGTGAATTCTACCCCACCGAGTCCAAGTCGGCCGAGGACCGGCTCAGATACTATGCAATCTTTTTCGATACCGTTGAAATCGACTCAAGCTACTACGCAATCCCAGATCTGCGGAACGCTTCCGTCTGGGCGGAACGGACGCCCCGAGATTTTGTCTTTCACGTGAAGGCTTTCGCTGCCCTGACCGGCCACGGAGTCGAACCGAGGACTCTTCCCGCCGAAATCTTCAGGTCACTGCCGGCCGGCGAGAGGGGCAAAAGGCACGTTTACGTAAAAGCGCCGGAACTGCTCCAGACGATCGGGCAAAGGTTTGCAGACTCCCTTGCCCCACTCAAAGATGCGGGAAAACTTGGGGTTGTCGTGTATCAGTTCCCACCGTGGTTTCATTACAGGCCGCAACATCTCGATCGCATCGTCGGCTATACGTCTCTCGTGGCAGGTCTGCCTGCAGCGGTCGAATTCCGGCACGGCAGCTGGCTCTCCCCTGGCAGGGCGGAACAGGTCTTCGATTTCCTGAGGAGGCACCGCCTAGCATACGTAGTGGCTGATGAACCGCAGTATGGCAGTCTCGCGACCGTCCCCTTAATGTCGGAGGTCACTGGCGATGTCGCCTACTTCCGTTTCCATGGGAGAAACAGGGAGAACTGGCTGAAAAGGGGCGTTGAGACTTCCCTGCGGTACGATTATCTCTATTCCACCGAAGAACTGAATAGCTTCTTCCCGTATCTTCTGAAAGCGGACCAAGAGGCGAAAGTCACCTATGCGATGTTCAACAACTGCCATGGCGCATCTGCGATACGGAATGCCCGCGCGTTAAAAGAAATGGTTAAGAAAAAGGGAAAGACGTGAGGTGTTAGACGTAACACGTGAGGGGCGCCTTACGCTTTACCCCTTACGCCTTGCGTTTTACGGAGTCAGCGCATACTTGATGCCGTCGCCCTTGACAAGCCTGGCAAATACTTCTTTGATCTCACAGAGGGGATAGGTGCCGGATATCAGCTTCCGGGCATCTATCTTTCGGTCCTTCAGGAGCCCGTAGGCCTTCGCCACATCCTGGGGCGTAAAATGGAAGGTCCCCCTCAGATCGATCTCGTCGTAGTGAAGCCGCTCCGCCTTGAATCTGACAATCGCCCCGCTTTTGCAGCCGCCGAAGAGGACCACAGTCCCTCCCCTTCGCACATACTCCACAGCCGCCTCCCAGATATCTGGTTGCCCCGTGCACTCGAAGATATAATCGGCCCCGATGCCTCCGGTAAAGTCACGCACCGATTTTATCGTCTGGGAAGGGTCGAAGACAAGGTCAGCTCCGAGTTTTTTGGCCGTCTTGAGCCTTTCTTCCTCGAGCCCCGTGATCATGACTCGTGCCCCCTTCGCTTTTGCGAGAAGCAGGTGGAGGAGCCCAATCGGGCCCGCGCCGATGATGAAAACGGTATCTTCCTTTCCGATCCGGAGATTCTCCATCCCATGCACCACACACGACAACGGCTCCAGAAACGCGGCCTCGGCGAAAGTAAGACCCTTCGGCTTCTTGAAAACGTTCTGCTTAACGACGTGCTTCGGCACGAGGATATACTCTGAAAATGCGCCGAGCACCTTTGAGGCCATAATGTTTTCACACAGGTTGAAGAGCTTCTTTTTGCAGTATGCGCATTCCAGGCAGGGGGCGCTGTGCACCGCCATAACTGCGTCGCCGACCTTGAATTTTGATACGCTCTTGCCCTTTTCGACCACTACGCCCGAGAACTCATGACCGAATGGACCCGGCATCGGGATGAGCGCGTGCCCCCTTAAAAAGGCCTTCAGGTCGGTCCCGCAGGTCAGCGAAGACTTCACCTCCACGAGAAGTTCACCCTGGGAGGGCTCCGGGATGGCGACTTCCCGCAGTTCTATTTCGCCCGGTCTGGACAAAATGGCCGATAGCACGATCAGATCTCTATCTTCCCGCCAAGGACTTGGCCCCCGAGTGCCGCCACGACAAAAAGCGGGATATACCAGGCGCTGACGTGAGAAGAGACTCTCGCCAGAAAAACAAAGGGAATCGGCAGGTGGATACAGAGAAACCAGTTCAGCGAAAACTTCCTCGTTCTCGTTCTGAGACGGCCGAAAAATAGGTTAATCAACAGGGTCAGCGAAAAAATCGCTATTATTACAGTCAGTTTCGAACTTATATCCATGTTTTTAAAAAATAGCGCAAAAGAGAAGGAAAGTCAAGGAAAAGACACTAAACGTAAAATGTGAAATCTAAGGCACTGATCGGGTTGGCTATTCTTTTAAAAGAGGAGTTATATGGTCTTAATTTACCTTCCCGCCAAATATTCGGTTTTTT